>CAMBEF010000001.1 GCA_945865495.1 uncultured Bacteroides sp.
GGGCGGGGAAAGGCGCATTATTTAAGCGGAAATGATGCAAAAAAAATTAAGCATTTCGTTACGCGAGCCCACCTGAAAAGAGAAAAATCCCAAAAAATAAAAAATAAAAGATAGCACAAAAGAGCACACGCACCTGTGATATTATGGTAACGTGGAAAGAAAAGAAAAAGGCGGCGCCGATGAGGCAGTCGCCTTTTTGCGTGGAGGAATTGAATTGATATTAGAGAAAAAGAAGCTAAGTGAGTTGAGACCGGCGGACTACAATCCGAGAAAAGCTTTAACTCCAGAAGATGCAGAATACAAGAAAATTAAAAACAGCATTGAACGCTTCGGGTATGTAGACCCTATCATTATCAATTCAGATGGAACCATTATCGGAGGTCATCAGCGTTACACCGTACTTACTGATTTAGGGTATACGGAAGCAGAGTGCGTTGTAGTTAATCTGAATAAGAATGATGAAAAGGCACTTAATATTGCGCTTAACAAAATCACTGGTGAATGGGATAACGACAAACTAAAAGACCTACTCATAGACCTTGATATATCAGAGTATGACCTGAGTCTGACAGGCTTCGATACCAATGAGCTTGAGGAGCTTATCGTTCTGCCATCAGATCTTGAGAAGGAAGCTATCGAGGACGACTTTAATCCTGATAACGAATCGGAATTATGTTTCGTAAATCGTGGTGAGGTATGGCAGTTAGGCAACCATAAGTTAATGTGTGGCGATAGCACCGATGGTAATGATGTGAAAAAACTCATGGGCGCAGAGCAGATGGATCTGATTATCACAGATCCGCCGTACAACGTGAACTATGAAGACAAGGTTACGCGACTGAATAAATATCGGACCAATGCGAACGGCAGTATGCAGATTTCCAATGATGAGATGAAGGATGCCGATTTCTATTCTTTCCTACTTGCGGCATTCGAGAATGCGAACAAATGTATGAGGGATGGCGCAGCAATATATGTATTTCATGCAGATTTCCACGGACG
Source organism: uncultured Bacteroides sp. (assembly GCA_945865495.1). GTDB lineage: Bacteria > Bacillota > Clostridia > Lachnospirales > Lachnospiraceae > Bacteroides_F. The sequence goes on from CAMBEF010000001.1 coordinate 1,003, forward strand.
CGTTTTCAGACAGGCTCTTGAAGATGCAAATCTGAAGCTTTCACAGGTTTTAATCTGGGAGAAAAATAACTTTGTGCTCGGAAGAAGCGATTATCAGTGGAGACACGAGCCTATTCTTTATGGTTGGAAAGAGGGGGCACCTCACTATTTCATCAAGGACAGGACTCAGGACACCGTGATACTTGAGGATGACATTGATTTCGAGTCAATGAAAAAGCCAGACCTTATTGCATTCATCAAACAGAAAATGAAGGAGTATTCCGAACAAACGAGCGTCATATATGAAAAGATGCCTCGAAGCAATAACTTGCATCCTACGATGAAACCAATAAGTCTTGTGTCCAAGTTCATGAAGAATAGTAGCAAGGAAGGCTGGAACGTAGGTGACTTATTTGGAGGCAGTGGTACTACCCTGATTACGGCTGAGCAGCTTGGCCGTAATGCATATGTCATGGAATACGATGAACATTATGCCAGTGTGATTATAAAGCGCTGGGAAGAGTTTACAGGACAGCAGGCTGTCAGAATAGAGGTATAAGAGTACATGGCAGAAAATAAAGGAAACCAGTATTACAAAGTTGATATCATAGCTGACCTTTTCGGAGTCAGTGTAAGAAGAATACAGCAGCTCACGCAGGATGGTGTAATTTCAACCACAGAGACTAGCGAGGGCAGGAGATACGATCTGGTTCCAACAATTCAGAAATATGTCAAATACCTATCTGATAAAGCTTACGGCAAGTCGAGGTCAGAGGCCGAGGCGAAGCTGAAGGAGCAGAAATTAAAGGCAGAGATAGCCTTGAAAGAGTCCCAGGGAGAGCTGCACAAAATTAGGACAGAAATAGCGGCCGGCAAGTATGTGTCCGTTGAGGAGGTCAAACTTGATTACAGCCGTTTTTTCATATCATTTAAAAAATTCGCATTGTCAATACCAAGCAAGCTGGCAGGGCGCTTGACCGGGTTCATTGATCCGGTTGAAGTCAGGCAGTGCGAAAAAGAATTGCAGGAAGAGATACAGCGACTTCTCAGATCGTTCGTAGTCAGTGCGGTCTCATCGGAGGACGTTGAGGAGACACGAGTTGCCAAGACCAAGAAAAAAAATAAAGGTAACTGATTATCAGTTAGAAGCCCTGCAATACTTGGCCCCTCCGGAAGAGTTGACCGTTTCGGAATGGGCTGAAAAATATCGTATGCTTGATTCAAAGTCATCAGCGATGCCCGGTCCGTGGAGTAATGACATCACACCTTATCTTGTTGGAGTGATGGATGAATTTAACAATTACGAGACCGAAAAGATTATATTTGTCAAGCCGACACAGGTTGGAGGAACCGAGGCTCTACAGAATATGATCGGATATATTGTGATGCAGGATCCGGCACCAACGATGATAGTATATCCGACGGAGACGCTTGCGAAGTCTGTGTCGGAAAACAGATTACAACCGGCACTCAAGGCCACACCAAAGATAGCGGAGAAGTTCGATGAGACATCGCCTCTGCTAGAGCTTCATTTTGAAAGCATGTACATCACACTTGCCGGTTCAAATTCGCCTGCAGGTCTGGCCAGTAAGCCTATCAGATTTCTGATGATGGATGAGGTTGACAAGTATCCCGGAGCCAGCAGCAAAGAGGCAGACCCGATTAAGCTTGCAATGGAACGAACTAAAACGTTCCACAATAAAAAAGTATATATCACAAGTACACCAACGCTAAAGACCGGCCACATCTGGAAAGAGAAAGAGAGCGCCGATATTGAAAAGCATTTCTTTGTTCCTTGTCCTCACTGTGGCGAATACATTGAGTTTAAGTTTCAGAACATTCGTTTTCCGGAGGATAAAGACCTAAGCAATGCAGACCGGGCGGAGCTTGCCACATATGTATGTCAGAATTGCGGATGCATTATTACCGACAATGACAAGCATAATATGCTAAAGCTCGGAGAATGGCGAACCGTGAAGCACAACACCAAGTTCGCAAGAAGCGTTGCTTTCTGGATAAATACACTTTACAGCCCATTTGTCAGATGGGCGCAGATAGTAAAGGAGTTCCTTGATGCAAAGGACGATCCTGAACAGCTACAAAACTTTGTCAATTCATGGCTTGCAGAGCCGTGGGAAGATACAAGACTCAAGACAAGTGAAGACCTTGTCTTAGAGAGACAGACCGAGGTACCGCAGTATGTAGTACCTAAATGGGCCAAGCTTCTTACAGGCGGGGTCGATGTTCAGGAGACATGTTTGTATTGGACCATCAGAGCATGGGGCAATTATCTGACAAGTCAAAACATAGCGCACGGACAGGCTCTATCATTTAATGAGGTTGACCAGGTAATGAACCTGCAATATGTAACAGAAGATGGAGAGCCGATGATAGTCAATCTGTGTCTGATTGATTCAGGAGACCAGACGGATGATGTATACGATTTCTGCGCAAGCCGGGGCGACTACGCATTGCCAGTCAAAGGTTCAAGCCACGCACAGCTCAGTCAGTTCAAACTTAGCAAGATTAACAAGGTTGAAAGCAGCGCTTATGGTATGACGCTCGTCCTTGTAGATGGTGACAAATACAAGGATCTGATAGCCGGCCGAATGATGAGGGAGAACGGCCGTGGTAGTTGGATGGTATATGCAGGATGCGATCTTGAGTATGCTAAGCAGGTGACAGCAGAGCATAAGGTTAATGTTAAGACACCTAACGGTATCAAGCAGATATGGAAGCCTAAAAGTACGCATCGAGATAACCATTATTTAGATTGTGAGGTGTACGCAGCGGCGGCCGCAGATATGATGGGCGTCAGAACACTTCATCTGATGAATGAGGAGAAGCCTGTCCAAGACAAGGCTAATACACAGAATGAACCACCTGAGACACCGGAAGAGCAGTGGATCAAGGCTAATGATAATTGGATTCAGGAAGGAGCAGGCAATGGCAGATAACAATGAAGTACCAGTAACAACAGAAGGTCTGCTTAATAGCGTCAATTCAGCAATAGCAGCAATCACAGTTGGAGGACAGTCATACAAGATAGGTTCGAGAAGCTTAACAAGAGCTGATTTGAAGCAGTTATATACAATGCGAAATGATTTAAGAGCCGAAGTGGCGGCGCAGGGAGCAAGTTCATTGCTTGATGACTGCTATGTAGGTATTTTTTCAGGGAGGTAAGAATGGGCTGGTTAGATAATGTCATAGCAACCATATCCCCGGCGACTGCGTATAAGCGTGAGACATACAGACAGGCATATACAGCACTTAAGGGATATTACGATGCCGCGGACAAGACCGGCATCAATCAAAACTGGCGTGTGAGTAATACATCAGCTGAGTTTACTGATAGATATAGCAGAGACGATGTAAGGGCAAGAGCCAGAGATTTGGAGCGCAACAGCGATGTTATGAACTCCTTGACAGGAGCTTTCAAGAGGAATGTCGTTGGAGGAGGCTACCGTATTCAGGTTCAGACTGACGATGCGGAACTAAATAAGAAAATAGAAAAGGCATGGAAAAAGTGGTGCAAAGCAAAGAACTGCGACGTTACCGGAACCCAGAGCCTTAATCAGATAATCAGGATGGCTGTTGAGCGCAAGCGAATTGATGGAGGCATATTATTCGTCAAGAGATACACTAAACAGGCTTTCGTGCCATTTCAGTTGCAGATGCTTGAGGTTGATGAGCTTGATACATCAATCATGAACGCTAAAAACAGAGGCAATAAAGTTGTTGGAGGCATTGAATACAATTCATTCAACAGACCGGTCGGTTACTACATTAGGCAGTACGACATAGATGGATATTCACCAAGAGACCCTGTGTATATCGAAGCGAAGGACGTTATCTTTTACTTTTCAAAAAAGCGCCCATCGCAGCTTAGAGAAATCTCCGATATGACGCCTACGATACCACGTATCAGGGATGTTAATGAATTTATGACGGCCGTGTCCGTAAAGGAGCGAATTGAAGCCTGTCTCGCAGTATTCATTAAGAAGGCACTCCCGATGACCGGCATTGGAAGAGGCAATAACAGTCAGAGCATGGCCGACAAGATTACTTACGAGGGCAAGACTATAAGCCCGGGCATGATTAAGGAAATGAATGTCGGAGATGAGATACAGGTTGTCAACCCTTCCGGTCAGGGCGCAGACGCGACAAGCTATACAAAACTACAGCTCAGGCAGATAGGCGCAGGCCAAGGACTAAGCTACGAGGCCACGAGCAGGGATATGGCAGAGAGCACTTATTCATCGGCCAGACAAGGCATGATTGAAGATGATATGACGTACCAGGAAGAGAAGGAACTTCTAGTTGAAATACTTGATGAGATATATGAGACCTTCCTGATATCGGCGGTGCTTCGTGGAGTTATTGATATTAAAGACTTCTGGGAAAAAAAGGATGAATACATGGAACATAACTGGATTCAATCCCCTAAACCATGGATAGACCCTCAGAAAGAATCAAATGCCAATATGACCGCATTAAGGACCGGTCAGAAAACATACAAACAGATTGCAGCCGAGAACGGCCGTGATTGGAGAGAACAGATTGACGATATGGCCGAGGTTATCAATTATGGTAACGAAAAAGGCGTAGATATGGGAGGTGTTCTATTTGGAACGACGAACGAAAGTCCGGACAGCATACCTGATGAGGGAGATGACGAAAGCGGACAGCGAAAGAAAAAAGACTGAAATTAACGGCAGTTTGGAAAGATACTTAACAAACTGCAATATCACAAGAATGAATGGAGAAGGAAATGAGCGAAAATTCGAGCTTTCCTTCTCATCAGAGGAACCATATGAAAGATGGTTCGGCATGGAAATTTTGTCTCATGCCGAAGGCGCCCTTGACTTAACTCGACTAAATTCCATTGGCGTAGTCCTATTTAATCACGATCGGGACAAAGTCGTAGGAAGAATTAACAGAGCATGGGTTGAGGATAACAGAGGCAAGGCGGAAATCGAATTTGATTCAGACGATGCAGCAGAAGTCATTTACCAAAAAGTACTGAGCGGAACACTTAAAGGTGTGTCCGTGGGATACAGGGTTGACGTGTGGGAAGAGGTATCAGCCAACAAACAGTCAGCCGACGGTCGATTCACAGGACCATGTGACATAGCTACACGATGGACTCCGTATGAGATATCCATCGTCAGCGTACCTGCAGATCCAACGGTAGGAGTTGGACGTTCACAGCAGGATGAAACAAAGGGAGTAAGCAGCTTTTACTACAACGAAAAGCAGCTCCAAATAAATGAAAATCTTTTAACAGGAGGTAAAGTAGTATGAATCGCAAACAACTGATTCAGAGACAGCAGGAGCTACTTAATACAGCAAAAGCTGCAAAAAGAGAGCTTACTGCAGAAGAGCAGGCTGAGTTTGACAGTATCACCCGACAGCTTCAGGCGATGGATAGTTCACAGCCAGATGAGAGTAATCCCGGAGTTCCTAATTCCGGAGCACGTTCACATGAGGGACAGCAGACTAACGGTCCTGACGAAGAGAATGTAAGACAGCTTGCTATCAGGGCAGAGCGTGAGAGATGCGCTACAATTACAAACCTTTGCAGATCTTTCAATATCTCAGAGGACGAGACAAATTCTTTCATCAATGACGGTGTGTCCGTAGATGGAGTGCGTACAGCAATTCTTGAGGGCCTTGTAGAGAATAATCAGCCTGTCAATTCAAGAGGCGTTGCGGATGTAACAGTGACAAAGGATGAGCAGGATAAGTTCAGAAGAGCTGCAGGGGACGCGCTTGTAATGCGTTCAGGTATCAACATTGAGAATCCTGCGGAGGGCGCAAGAGACCTTATGAACATGTCCCTTAAGGACCTTGCTATTGATTCGCTTGTATCAACTGGAGAAAAAGGGCTCAACAGACGTTCTGCAGATGAAATCTTTTCGATGGTAACAAGGCAGTATTTTTCGCCAACAGCTGCATTCCCATCAATCTTAGACAATGCCATTAATAAGGCTTACGTCGAGGGACACAAGACTGTGGCTGTCACATTCGATCAGTGGACTAAGAAGGGCACGCTTAAGGACTTCAAGACAGTTGATAACAACTACATTGCAGGTTCAGCCGGTGAGTTCTTAGAAGTACCAGAGGGCGGAGAACTTAAGCATGATACTTACGAGGACAAGAAACGTCCAACAAGAAAGCTTAAGACATACGGGCGTCAGTTCACACTGACACGTCAGGCATTCATCAACGATGACATCGAACTTATTACAAAGCTTCCGGCGCGCTACGCAAAGAGTGCACGTAAGACTATCAATAAGCAGTGTTATCAGATCCTCTGCAATAATCCAGCTATTTATGATGGCAAAGTTTTATTCTCAAAGGCTCATGGAAACCTTATTACAACAGGTACAGGTATCACACAGGCGTCAATGCAGGCTATGATCATGGCGCTCCAGAATCAGACAGACGAGTTCGGAGAGGCTATCATCGTAAGACCGGCGGCAATCATCGTACCGGCCGGAATGGCATTTGACATTTACACACTGTTCAATAGTCCTACCATCAACACAGAGGGTAACACACAGGCAGTTAACCCACTGTACGCATATGCGCAGCACATTAAGGTTATTGAGGACCCTACAATTAATGTACTCTGTGGTGGTTTCGGCAACGTGATGCCATGGTGGTTACTTGGTTCTAAGGATGACACAGACTTCATCGAGGTTGACTATCTGAACGGACAGGAGATACCTACAATCAGAAGAATGGAAACTCCGGGACAGCTTGGCTTTGTATGGGATATTTATCTCGATTGGGGTATCAGCGTTATGGATTGGCGTGGTGCTATCAAGAATCCGGGTGTTGCAATTGAAAGCCCACTTGATTAAGGAGGTAAAGCTAAATGAAAGCAGAATACTGGCAGAGAGGCGAAAGCCTTGATTATACAAACACAGGTGCTACAACTATTGAGGCTAATAGCATTATAGATCTCAAGACAAGAATAGCTGTGGCTGGCACAGCTATTGAGCCTAAAATGACAGGTTCGATACATGTCACAGGCATATACAGGATTAAAAAGGCGGATTCGACCGCCATTGATCTTGCAGCTCCGGTATATTACTCAGCAACCGGAATTACAGCAACAGCCGATAAGAATACTCCGGTCGGATATGCAGCAGAAGCATCAGCCGCAGGAGCCGAGTATATACTTGTCAACCTGCAAGGATAGGAGGTTGCTATGGCAGCAAAAAACACCAAGGCGAAGGTTGAGGAAAAGCAGCAGGAGGCAGTACCTGCTGCACCTGCATCCGCATTAGACGAAAGCGCAGTTGTCGCTACACCAACTACAGGTGAGACACCAACTACAGGTGAGACACTAACCGTGGATGAGACGGTTAATGCAGATACACCGTCAGCGGAAGAAGATAAAGTACTTGTTGCTCAGGTATATATCCTGTACCTGGCACATCATTATAGGCCGGGTGAAGAGATACCGGCAAATGACCTCGATATGGTTAAGGCCTGGCTTGAGGCGGGCAGTGTACAGTGGGTACCAATATCAGAGTTTGCGAGAGATAAAGCCTATCCAATGACAGCTATAGACGGTATGTACGGCACTGCGACATGTTCAGATTCCGATAATGGTATCAACATAGTCGGAAGAGTACCTATTAATTCAGCGAGACAACGCAAATAAAAACCAGGGAGTAGATATGACCTTTAAAGACCAAATCGCAAAAGATAACCAAATAGTGTTTATGAATGAGCTCGAGTTCTGCGAGAAACATCTTATCAATAACAGGATGATACCATGCATTATCGACAACAATGAGCTTATCGACAGAGAGAAGCGATACCAATATCGAAGAAGTCTTTATGCGGATGGAGTATACCTCAAAGAGCTTTTAATCTATGTTAGAGAAAAAGACTTCGGCCCATTACCTGCAGTTGGCAGGTCAGTAATGGTTGATAAGAAGTCGTACATAGTATCGGATGCAATTAATGAGGATGGTATCTACTCCCTGACATTGGAGGCTAACAAGACATGATTCATTTTTTCGTGGAGATGCAGGACCTTACCGAAATCGAGAAGGCGCTGGGAATGCAGAAGGATAAGTCCAAGATGGTGCTCCGCTCGGCTATTAACCAGACAGCCAAAGAGACAAAGAAGCTGTTAGTAGATGAGGCTAACAGAGAGTATTTCATTGCAAAGGGTAAGGTCAGTAAGACTTTATCAATCAAAAAGGCTACAACAGGACATATGGAAGGCATCGTGCAGTCTGTGGGACCTGTGAATGAGCTTTATGATTTCAAGGTAAGACCTAAAGGATATAATCCAAGCTCCCGACCGAGAGCAGGTCATACTGGTAATGTCAAGCGTATCAATCCACCTAAGAGGTTGTACCTTATGCCAAGCAATTCGGATGACAAGTACAAGGCTTTCACGGTTCAATTCAAGAACGGACACAAAAGCATAGCTCAGCGTGTGCCTGGCACACATATGAGGGACAAACCATGGAAAGAGGGTATCAAGAATCTGTATTCAACATCTACACCAAGTATGCTTGGCTATGAGAAGGGTGTATTCGGTGTAGTGGAGCCCCAAATGTATGACATGTTACAAAGAAACATTCAGGAACAGATATTACGCTATACAAGCTAGGAGGAGCGTATGACACCATTAGAACTACAGGATGACTTAGTGGATGAGCTCAAGGCAATGTTTGAGCAGCACACATTCAAAGTGCCTGATTATGACGCTATCGAAAGCCCTGACGAGAACAACGAAATAGAGCCAAGATTCCAAACACCTACACCGTTTAAGCGGGTACCGCTTAATATATATGCTCAACAGTTACCGGTACAGGAAAGCGACGATGACGCGGATCCAGTACCATATATCATAGTCAGGCTTAACAGCGGTCACGATATCGGAGATGGAGCCAGCGTTAATGCTGTGAAGCTCATAGTAATTATCGGAATATGGGATGATGACTCTACAAATCAGGGGCACCGAGATGTGATGAACATAATCCAGGATATATACGAGCGATTCAGCAAAACACCTAGCTTAAAAAATAAATATGCCTTTGCAGGCGATTTCAATTGGGCACTCCAAGAGGATGCGTATTTCCCATATCACTTTGGAGCCTGCAGTATGGCGTTTAATATTCCAGCAATAAGAAGGGAGGACCCATTAACATGAGTCAGACACCAGACAAGGCGCCTGCAAAAGCTGTGTCTAAAGAGGCAAAGCAGGAGCCAAAAATCAAAAAGGCTGTAGATCTTATGTATTTAGGACCTACAATCGTGGGAGTCGCGAGACATTCAACAGTGTTCAAAGACGGAAAGCTTCCGGCTAAGGCACAGGCATGTATCAACGAGCTTCCAATGATGGCTAAGCTATTTGTTCCACTATCAGATACGCCAGAAGCAATCAAAGAACTCAATAAGGACCAAAGTGTATTGCGTACAGTATATTCACAGGTTCTTAAGAAATTTATATAGGGAGGATAAAAGTAAATGGCAAAGTATTTACACGGGGTTCGCATTCAGGAGAATCCTACAAGCATTCCTACACCTGTGTCCAATGAGGCAGGTGTGCCGGTTATTTTTGGTACAGCACCAGTCAATACTGTGTCTGACCCAGCCGGAGCAGTCAATAAATTATTCCTTTGCAATAGTTTTGCAGAGGCAAAGGCAGCAGTCGGATATTCAGACGACTACGAGAACTATACGTTATGTCAGGCAATGGACGCATTCTTCAAGGCGTTCGGAGTAGGACCTATTGTTATCTGCAACGTGCTTGACCCTAAGGTACATAAAGCAACATACACAGAGACACTTACAGTAGTAGACGGACAGGCCGTATCCACAAAGAAGGGAGTTCTTCTTGATGGACTTAAGGTTGGAGCTCTTACAGAGGGCACAGACTATACAGCGGAGTTTAACGATGACGGATATCTTGTTATTACAGTAATCAAGGAAGCTCAGGCGAGCCTTGAGGTATCAGGAAACGTAATCGACCCATCCAAGGTTTCAGAGGCAACAATCATTGGAAGTCTTGATGTAGATACCGGCGTCGAAACAGGCATGGAGCTCATCAGAAAGGTATATCCTACATTCGGTCTTGTGCCAAGTCTCTTACTTGCACCGGGCTGGTCGCATAAGCCTACAGTTGGAAATGCCTTGGCTTCTAAGTGCTTGAATATCAACGGTAAATTCCGTTGCGAATGTGTCGTTGATATCGATACAAATAGAGCGGCCAAATACACTGATGTTGAGCAGATAAAGAAAGAGAGTGGTTTTTCGTCAGAGCATATGGTCTGCGTATGGCCAAAGGTTAAGTATGGCGGAAAGACAATGTACTATTCAGCTATCTATGCGGCACTTGCAACATACACAGACTACAGCAATGGTAACGTGCCTAATCTTTCACCGTCAAACAAGGCTTGCCGCATCGGAGCCACAGTCGTAGAGGATGGAACTGAAATTAATCTTGATTCAGATCAGGGAGCAGAACTTAATGCAGTCGGTGTTGTAACAGCAATTAACGAAGGAAGCTGGAAGTCCTGGGGTAATAATACTGCAGCATATCCGGGAACTACAGACCCTAAGGACCGTTGGATTTGCTGCAGACGATTCTTCTCATGGTGGGGTAATTCGTTTATTACTACATACAGTGATAAGGTTGATGACCCAACAAACACACGACTCATTGAGTCAATCGTGGACTCAGAGAACGTAAGAGGCAATGCGCTTGTGTCGCAGGGCAAGTGTGCTGGCATCAAGATGGAGTACCGACAGGACGACAATCCGAAGGCGAACCTGCTTAACGGCAAGATCGTATTTAGACAGTACCTTGCACCATATACACCAGCCGAAGATATACTCAACATCCTTGAGTATGATCCATCAATGATTGAGACAGAGTTAGGAGGTAATCAGTAATGGGAGTTGCAGCAAACATACCTGAAATCATCAATGATTTCAACGTATATTCAGAAGGCAATAAGTTCATCGGAGTGTCCGGATCAGTGACACTCCCATCATTCGATGCTATCACAGAAGAAGTACAGGGTGCGGGAATCCTTGGTACATATGAGACATCTATTCCTGGCTTTTTCTCTTCAATGACACAGGAGGTTCCGTTCCGTATTTTAACAGACGATCCATTTTCAATCATGGATCCAAACGCTCCGGTGGATATCACATTCAGAGCATCAGAGCAGAGCACAGTTAAGTCAAACGGCTCTCTTACATGGAACGGCATGAGAATTGTTGAGAGGGGAAGATTCAAGAGCTTTAAACCAGGCAAACTGGAGCTTGGCAAGACAATGGATTCGTCAATCACCCATGAAATTTTATATATCATGATTGAGATAGACGGTAAGACAGTTGTTGAGTACGACAAGCTTAATTCTGTGTTCACAGTTAATGGTAAGGACTTATTAGAGAAAGTTAAGAGGTATAACTAATGAGCGATAAGGAAAAAGAAGTTCTTTCAGGAGAGATTGAAAAGGATGAGCTGGCTGTTACTGATGTCAACATGGTCATCAAGTTTAATAAACCTTATATGTTTGAGCAAAAAGAGTACACCCAAGTAGATCTTTCATGCATGGATGAGCTGACAGCTCAGGACATGATAACAGTTAACAGACTTATGGCAAGGACATCTGCGGCCGCAATCGACGTAATGCCTGAGGTATCACTCGAATATGCATGCAATATTGCAGCGAGGGCAGCTAAGCTTCCGATAGAGTTCTTCACTCACCTTCCACCTAGGGAGGCTATGAAAGTTAAAAACAGAGTGATGGTTTTTTTATTCGGCTCGGAATAAAGCCGAGCGACACGGCGAAGCTCAGGAAAATTATCATTGAGTTATCAATGGAGGTAAAGGCAGGAATAGACTATCTCTATTCCCTGCCTTTACTTGAATTACTAGACTTAATCAAGGAGGTGAACGACATTGTCAGTGAGCGGAAAAGAGTACAAGCTCGCAATCAGAATAGCGGGTATTATAGATAAATCATTTAATGCCAGCCTGTCGAGTTCAAAGGCTGCACTTGCAGGCTACAAGGCAACAGTTGACACGCTCGATAAGGACTTCACAAAGCTTGACAAGGGCTTCAATAAGATCATGGGAGCCGGTAAAAACTGTTTCAAGGAAGTGGCAACTGCAGCGACCGTAGCAGCGGCAGCAGTTGGAGCCGTAACAGTTGCATCGGTGGCAGTTGGTTCAAGCTTCGAGTCTGCATTTGCAGGCGTCAAGAAGACAGTTGATGCGACAGATGCAGAGTACGCTAAGCTGCGTCAGAATATCCTTGATATGTCACGAGAAATGCCGTCAAGCGCCAATGAGATAGCTGGAGTCATGGAGATAGCTGGACAGCTCAGTATAGCCACAAACAGCCTGTCAGATTTCACCAAAACGATGATTAACTTAGGTGTGTCTACTAATATGGCTGCGGATGAGGCAGCAACCAATCTGGCCAGATTTGCAAATGTCACTGACATGGCAGACTATGGCCCGGATGGCGTGAGCAACTACGAGAGACTGGGTTCAGTCATCACCGACTTAGGAAATAAATTCGCAACTACCGAGTCTGAAATTACTGAAATGGGTACAAGACTTGCATCTACAGGTCACCTGGTTGGATTATCACAGGCGCAGATTATGGCACTTGCAACAGCAATGAGTTCAGTCGGCATCAAGGCAGAGTCCGGAGGTTCAACAATGGCCAAGCTGTTGAAGAAGATGCAGCTTGCAGTTGAGACCAATTCAGATGCACTTGGACAGTATGCATCTGTGGCCAACATGACCGGAGAGCAGTTCAAGCAGACATTCAAGACTGATGCGGTGTCCGCACTTGGAGCATTCATTGGAGGTCTCAATGATACCGAAAGAAACGGCAAGTCAGCTATCGCAATACTTGATGATATGAAGCTTTCAGAAGTTAGACTTAGTAACACTATTCTTGCACTTGCAGGTTCCGGAGATCTGATGACAAGAGCTATCAACACGGCCAACACTGCATGGAATGAGAATACAGCCCTCGCAACAGAGGCTGGAAAGAGATATGAGACCGTTGAGAGTAAAGCTAAGATGCTCGGCAATGCATTCAAGGAGCTTGGCATTACAGCCTACGATGACCTCAGAGAGCCTTTGGTTGACATCATGGGCGGTATTACAGATAAGGTTCATAACCTTAATGATTATGTAGGCAGCGCAAATGGCGTGAAGAAGTGGATATCCGGCATAAGTGAAGAGCTCCCAACTCTTGAGCGAAAAGCTGACAATGCATGGAGCACAGTTGAGCCGTTATTTAGCGGTTTAATGGGAGTAGGCAAGTGGTTCCTCAAGAATCCACAGGTCATAGCCGGAGGACTCACGACCATCGGAACGGCACTTGCAACCTACAAGACCGCATCGACAGTAACACATGTATTGGCGGCAATAAATAAATTTGCAGCCTTGTCAGGGCCGACTAAAGGAATACTTGGTGTAGGCGCAGCAATCAGTACCCTCATGGGTATAATCGTAGCCTGTGAAGCTAAATTCGACCAAGTTGCGGAAGATAACCTGGATGAACACTTCGGCGATATTGCGCTTTCAATGAAAGAACTGCAGAACGTCGCAGAGCAGATTGTTGGAGCAAAAGACCTTGAAAAAGTGCAACAGACCTTGTCTGAAATGGAAAAGGTTGAAGGCTTTTCTGATTCAATGCAGGAAGCACTTGCCGACATCAAGAAACTTAACTGGAAAGTCAGCGTTGGAATGGAACTCACAACCGATGATCAGGAATCTTATAAGCAGGCAATCAACGAGTATGTGCAGGCAGCACAAGACTATGCAGTACAGCAACAATATGCAGTAAGCCTTGAAATGGGACTAGGATTCGATTATTCAGATCCGGTACAGGCTAATATCGTTGACAAAGTTAATGCTTTTTACGCGGGAGCTTCATCGGAAATGACATCTCTTGGTCAAGATTTGAGTCAGGCAGTAAATGATGCATTCGCTGATGGCGTACTTGATCCAGATGAGATAGGCAACATCGCACGAATGCAAGAAAAAATAGCGAAGATCAAAGCCGAAATGGCAACAGACCAGTTTAATGCGGATCTTGAAGCAACAACACTTAAGTATAGTGGAGCAGAGCTTGACGCCGACAGTTTCAGGAACTTACAGAAGGAAATAGGCAGCAGTGTAAATGATTACACAGATACAAGATTAAAGGAGTTTACGGCAAGTCTGACCGCTCTTGAGAAAACATATAACAACGGCGGAATGTCGACATCTGAATTTAATATAGGCAAGAAGAATCTTAAGGCTAATTACTATCAGGATGTTGGCGATGCCGTAGGAAGAGCTGCCACGTATCAGCTTAACACCATTGTCGGACAATACTCACCTGACATGGGACAGGCTTTCAAGGGTTCAGTGAAAAAAGATAATTTAGATTACTTGAAGAGACAGCTCAGCTTGAGTAAGAGCGATGTGAAGGAAATCATTAATCAATCAGGTTATGACACTATAAGCGATGAGTTCTCAAGTATTGCAAAGAATCTCTTGAATGATTCAGATTTTTCGGTTGTAAGAAAATCAATAAGCAAACTGCTCACAGAAGCTCAGCCTACAATCGAAGATATGCAGAAAATCAAGGAGCAATGCGAGGCAGCAGGACAGGAAGTACCAGACTCAGTTGCTAAGGGCCTTAAGAACTTTGACATGCTACAGGGAGTAGTCAGCGGAAACATGGATAGCCTCTATGAAGCTATCGGTATGAGCTTATCCGGTACTGAATACGCGGATGTTATCCAACAGCTTGCTAAGCAGGGTAGAGATATACCGCAGGCACTTCTTGATGGCATCAACGAGGGTGCAGCAGGCGCAGGTACTGACAGTGTGGCCAGAATGCTTTACGGCATTATAGCAGGAGGTACAGAGAAGGGAGCTGCCAATGCGGCGGCAAACAGCATATATAATTCAGCTTATTCGGCTGTGCCTGAGGCAGTTAACTGGGCATATTCCAATGCTAATACATTACTCGGCCAAAAGTTTGCACAAGGATTTACAGCTAAGTCAAATGTAAAGGTGACACTTACTCCAACGTACACGCTGACCGCCGGCAATGCAGGAAGTTTAACAATACCTAAGGATTCCAAAAACGCAATATTCAGTGGCATTAAGGCAAGCGTCGGCGGAGGTACCGGCTTAAAAGCACTTGGTCTTGAACATAATGCAAATGGTGGTATTTGGGACCATCCAATCATTACTACATTCGCTGAGGAAGGCAAAGAGGCGGCTATTCCTATCAACGGAACACAGAGGGCCGTTGATTTATGGAGACAGACCGGACATCTGCTCGGCATGGATGCAGAGATGTATAACACATCAGAGGCTATTGATAAGTCAGTTGTCAATAATGCAGCAAAACATGTATATACTGCTGCAAATAGCAGCATATACAACATCTCAAACAGCCACATAAGTGACATCAAGTACAACAATAACAATACCGGATATAGCTCATCTGGAGACAATCTAAACGCTGTGTCTAACACAGCTTACAGTCTTCAGAAGATGGTAAGTGAAATTCCAGTAATTCAGACAGTATACAACTTCCTGAACAATTTACCTGAGCAGACAAAGATGAACCCTACGACTGGCACAGCATATGCTTCAGAAAACACCGTTAACAGCATTGTCAGCCCAACTGTGTCCAATACAGTCTCTTCGGTATACAGCTACTTAAGCAATATACCGAAGAGCATTAAGCAGACAGATGTTGATATTGTTAATTCTGGATATAACGTACCTGATATTAATATCGAGAATCCGGCTAGGCAGTCAAGTCAGGCGACACTTGCAAGGAACCTCACGGACCTTAAGGGAATGGGAGTTAAGGCCAACGCAAACGGCGGTATCTGGGATTCACCTATTCTCACTACATTTGCAGAGCACGGCCGAGAAGCAGCTATACCGATTGACGGCAGTCAGAACGCTATCAATCTCTGGGAACAGACTGGGCACCTGCTTGGCATGGATAGCAGGCTTGATGGAATATCGTTTGAAGCAGGGCATTCATCAGAACCAACTACGATTGAATATAAGCCTGTACTCAACTTCTATGGTGCAGCGCCGAATAAGGATGACCTGACGGATGCACTTGATATTAGTCAGGAGAAGTTTGAGCGGATGATGAGGCAGTATGAGAAGAACAAAGGCCGTGTGTCTTATTAAGGAGTGTGTCTAATGAATAAAGTTTACAAGACAAAATCAGGCGATACATGGGACATGATAGCTAAAGAGGTGTATGGCGATGAGCTGTATACCTCCCTTCTCATGAGCCATAATCAGAAGCTTTTAGATTATTTCATTTTTCCGGAGGGAATGATATTAAGCCTTCCGGAAATACCTGAGGAAGATACGCTACTTCCGGAATGGAGGACTTGATATGGCTTTTCCCAGAAACGTTAAACTGTCAGTCGATTATGATGGTACACGGAAAGAGACAGTCACCGTCACCAGCACCACAACCGGAGGCAGTGCAAGCTATACAGTAAAAAGCGGAGATACCCTATGGGCTATCTCAAAAAAATACTTAGGCAAAGGTACGCGCTATCCAGAAATATATAATGCAAATAAAGATCAGATAGAAGCAACTGCGAGAAAACATCGTAAGAAAAGTTCAGATAATGGTCATTGGATATGGCCGGGAGAAGTATTCACGATTCCCGGCCAGACTACCACGAGCACACACACGGAAGTACGTCGTGTCGGAACATCAAACCCGGGGCTAGGAAAGCTAATCGGAAAGTCAGCAACAGCATTCAGCTATACAGATGTAGCAACCGGTTCATCGGATTCGATGTCTCTTACAATCTACGATTGCGATAAGAAATGGCTTGGAGCATACCATCCACAGAAGGGCTCAAGTTTCGGTGTGTCTATAGCAATATACAACTGGAATAGCGAGGGCAACAACCAAAACTTTAAGTGCGGAGAATTTACGTTAGACGACATATCCTTTTCCGGATGGCCATTAAGCTGTGTCTTATCCGGAGTAAGTGTGCCGGTTAATAATGACTTCAAGGTTACTCAAAAGAAAAAAACATGGAAGTCAACCTCCGTCAGAAGTATCGCATCCCAGATTGCACAACAGGCAGGTGTATCACTTGTATATGACGCTTCTGATATAAGCGTGGATGAGCTCGAGCAAAGCAATCAGACAGACAGCGACTTTCTGTCATCTTTATGCAGTAAGTACGGCTTCGGAATGAAGATATACAGCAGCAAGATTGTAATAACGGATCCGGTCAAATCTGAGGAAAAGGGAACTGTTGCAACAATAAATGACAGGGAAATGGAAGATCTGAATATTACCGAATCAATAGACGGCACTTATACCGGAGCTAATATATCTTACACGAATCCTGATAAAAAGGACCCGATTAATGTAACAGTTGGAACCGCAGGGCGCATGTTATCAATGGATGTACAATCTAACAGCCAGTACGATGCCGAATTGCAGGCAGCGGCCAAGGTTAACGAGTCAAACCGCAAAGCTCTGACGATGACATTTACGCTTATGGGCTATCGGAACATAGTGGCCACACAATGCATACAGATATCGGGCCTAGGCTTTTACGACGGCAAATACTACGTTGACAGCGTTAAGCATTCAGTAGGCAGTGGCTATAAAACATCGTATACCACACACAAAGTACAGCCGGCTATCAAGGTTACAGCACCGGCACCTGCTGCACCGTCAGGAAGAACATACACGGTAAAGAGTGGTGATACGTTATGGGGCATTGCCAAGAAGTATTACGGCAAGGGCACTGAGTACGAAAAAATATACAACGCCAATAAAGACCAGATAGAAGCAACTGCGAGAAAGCACCGCAAGAAGAGTTCAGATCACGGCCACTGGATATGGCCAGGGGAAGTATTCACAATACCATAAATGGAGGAATTGAGTATGTTGAGAATAGGAAAAGTAACTAAGCTATATCCCGAAGAGGGAAAGATGCAGGTCACTTATGAGGACAGCGCAAGTGCATCCATGCCATTGCCGATGATAAGCAACGGCGAATACAATATGCCAGCTATCGGAGAGCGTGTTGTGGTAGCTCAGATGGACGGCGAGGGAAGCAGTAAGGGATTTGTGCTTGGCACATATTTCAACACGGAAAACAGACCATCTGCAACGTCAGGCTACAGAAAAGACCTTACGGCAGGAGTATATGTCGAGTGTATCGGAGGAGCTTGCAAAGTACATGCAACAAGCATCGAACTTGACGCCGACAAGGTCACGCTGGGAGGACAGACTGTGTCCGATATTCTAAAACGCATCGAAAATCTTGAATCGAGAGAGACAAGGGAGATGAGAGCTGAATGGTTGTAGGAAATTTAGGAAAATTAATCACCTTCGAGGTAAGCTCCAGCAAGGTATTGACATTCGATCAGATGCAGAGAAGCGTTAAAGGTCGATGGGCCACACATGATGTAATAGGAGGCAAAGTTAAATCCGAGTTTCTGGGCGCTGATGTTGCAAGCATCACATTGCCAATATATTTGTCCGCAATGCATGGAGTCAGACCAAGAAGAACAATTGAATTAATAAACGATGCTATCGAGAGTGGCCAATATTTTACGTTCGTTGTAGGAGGGCGCGCAGTAGGCAGGTATCAGTGGCGCATTACATCATCAAGCGAGACATGGGACAAGGTCATTCTGAATGGAATACTTGTTGAGGCTAAGCTTACATTAACGCTTGAAGAATACGTATAGAGGAGGAAAAGCATATGGATGACTACTTTGTTTCAGGAGATGCAGATGCGTTTTCTCCTGAGGAGTTTGCAGAAATTAAGCTGTGTCTGGAAACGTTATTATCGGTGAGAGCCGGTACTCAGCCAATGGACAGAAACTTCGGGATTAATGCAGACGAAATCATTGGACGTCCTACAGAAATAGCAAAAAACATACTATCGGTGGAAATCATCGAAAAAGTGAGAGAATACGAGCCGAGGGCAGAAGTTGACAGTATCGAATACGAGGATAGTGCAGAAGGCAGGTTGGTGCCACATATTCATTTTATTAAAGGGGAGGTGGAGTAATGGTAACAGATAATTTCCCGGATATATCTTTCATCGAAGATGCCACGATTGAAGAAGTTATGGCTACGATGATTCAGGATTATCAGGACAAATATAAAGAACTCACAGGACGTGAAGTATCGCTAGGACAAGCAGACCCCTACAGGCTGATTATGTATGCCTGTGCCGTACAGATATATCAGGCTATGCAGTACGCAGATTACGCAGGCAAGATGAGCTTTCTGAAATATGCAAATGGCGAATACCTTGATAACCTGGCAGCAATCAGAGGAGTCACAAGACTTAAGGCTACACCGGCAACGACAACACTTAAGTTCACCATCGATAGCCCTTTGCAGTCCGCTGTGAGTATTCCGGCCGGAACCAGAGCAACAAATGGCAATAATGTATTTTTTGCAACAGATACATATACGGAAATTAAAGTTGGCCAGACCACGGTATCTGTGTCCGCCACATGTACGGATGAAGGAGCTCTTGGAAATAACTTTGCTGAGGGCGAAATCAACATGTTAGTTACAGCGCTTCCATACATCACTAGAGTTGAGAACACGGTCCTGACGTTCGGGGGCTCTGATACAGAGAGCGACGACGACTTAAGAGACAGGGCTTTTGAAAAACCTGAAAGTTATTCGACAGCCGGTCCATCAGGAGCATACAGATACTTTGTGAAGCAGGTTGATACATCAATATCGGATGTGATTGTAAGATCAGACAATCCCGGAGAAGTACAGGTGCTTTTTATCACAGATAATGGAATGCCAAGTGCAGCATTAATTGAAAAGGTCAAGACAGCACTTGAGGATAGGAGCGTAAGACCTCTGACGGATAAAATCGTGGTCAAAGCACCAGGCACCAAGGCGTATAACGTCGATTTGACTTATTACATTTCATCAAGTGAGAAGGCATCTGTGGCCGCAATTCAGGAAAACGTGAATGCAGCAGTTGAGATATACAACCTGTGGCAAACTGAAAAAATAGGAAGAGATATAAACCCGTCATATCTGACACAGCAGATCATGGAAGCAGGCGCCAAAAGAGTATCAATTACGGCTCCGGTATTTACTGTGCTAAATAATGACGTTTTGGCAACAACAGGAACTGTGTCTGTGAAGTATGGAGGACTAGAGGATGATTAAGCTACAGGACAGCAACATTACGCACATCCTTCCGGTTAAGTTTAAGAATGACCCTAAAAATAAAGCTCTTGGATATGCGCTTGCAAATGCCACCAAACGATTAATCAAATATGAGAAATCGACGAGTGTATATGCCCGCATAGATACCGCAAGCAATGAAGTACTTGATACGCTTGCGGCCGAGTTTAACACTCAGTATTACGATACATCACTTGGTATTGAGGCTAAACGACAGCTCGTTAAAAATGCACTCATATGGCACATGACATCAGGCACACCGGCAGCAGTCGAAGAACTGATAACCGCGGTATTTGGCGAGGGCGAAATCAAAGAATGGTTCGAGTATGGTGATGAACCTTATTACTTCAAAGTTATTACAAATGCCCTTTTAACTGAGAACATCAACAGTCAGTTTACCAGTATACTTGAAGAAGTAAAGAATACAAGGTCACATATCCGGGCAATCGAGATACATCGAAAGGTTAATTTACCGTATACATCAGGAGCTTGTGTCCATGCCAATACAAAACCTGCAGCAATCATTGATGGCTACAACGTCAAGAGAGATGCACAGGGCAATGTCATGGCCGGAGTCGCAGGACATACTGTGACGCATCCAGTGCCAGTCAGAGACGGCTTTAAAGTCAATGGCAATAAAATCACCACTGAAATAAATGCAGGCGCAGGAAGTTCAAATACGACGCATCAGGCGGCGATTATAGATGGATATTCAGAGGCAGGTGCAAGAGTTACCGGGACAATCAATACCTGTGCAGCGAGCACGCTGCAGATTAAGCCATCTGAAATTAGGGAGTCAATGACATTCAAGGCTCCGAAAGTTAATCAGGCTACATCAGCCGGAATACAGGCTGATAGCAGATATAAAAATACTATCAAGGAATAGGAGGAATAATTCATGCCACAGCCATTCAATAATGCAGTCATGACCAATGCCGGAGCAGCGCTCTTGACGAGAGCTCAGGCGGGAGAAATCAAGATTCAGTTCACCCGCATCGCAACCGGTAACGGAAGCTACACTGCGGACGAAAAAACGCTTGCCAGATTACAGCAGGCGACAAAACTCAAATCACTGAAAAACAGCTATCCGCTATCGGATATAGATGTATTCAGTGATCATTCAGTTAAGGTCACAGCCTTAATTACCAATCAGGATCCTGTGTCTAAAAAGACACTTGTATCTGCAGGCTATTACATCAACGAGATGGGACTGTACGCTAAGCCACAGGGCGCCGCAGACAGCCAGGAGGTGCTCTATTCGATTGTTGTTACAGCCGGCACAAACGGCGACTTCATGCCGCCATACAACGGTTACAATCCGGCGCAGATAACACAGGATTACTTTGCAACTGTCAACAACAGCGCTCAGGTAACAATCAACACAGCCGGTGCAGCTTTACTTGCAGAGGATGCCAATAAGCTGAGAGACGATAGCACCCATATGAAATGCAAGCTAGGTATCGATAATGGTCTGATATATGTACAGGCTATCAGCGAATAGGAATAGGAGGATGAAAACGAAATGGAAATTGGAGAAAAAATCTATGTAGCCGATAAGGCCACACTTGACAAGGTATACAACATTCTTGCCGCTGACCCGGTATGGGGATTCATTGAGCACATGGATGTTAAGAGTCCATCAGCAAGAGTCACACCAATCGGGCTCAATAAGAATTATAAAAATGTAACAAGAAATGGTGACACCGGAGTCGTGTCTCTTAACGACTGGGCAGATCACCCGGTTATCAAGGCCAATAAACCATACATGGTTAAGGCTGATGGCACTCCGGACTACAGACTGTCTGAGACAGATTACACCAAGAAGCTTGACGGTACCGGTTCAGATGTGGCCAACACATCATACAATGGCGGTGCTTTTGCGTGGTTTCCTAAAGTATACAAATACGAAAAGATGGAAGGTAATGATCGTACAGTCCTCTTTTCGATGACGCCAAGAGAAGGATATGAGCCAAACGGCTTCATCGATCCATCGAACAATGAGCTTGAGGGAGTGTGGCTGCCAATGTTCTACGGTTCAAGACTTGGCGCAGATGGTTCAACACCTAAGATGGTATCACTTTCGGGATTACAGCCATCGTACAATACAACAACGGCACAGGAGCACACAGCCCTGCAGAACTTTTCAACAAGAGCCATGTTCCTCGGTGGACCTATCGTGGAGACAATCATTGATTTCCTGATTATGATCGCAGGAACCACAGACCTTCAGACAGCCTTCGGTCACGGCAACTGCAGCGGATATGACGCGTCGCAGGCGCCTACATACGGCGTGAAGCAGAACGCCGTAGTTGGCGGCGGACAGTTCTATGGAACCGACGACAATAAGAGCCTTAATAAGATATTCCATTCGATTGTGCTCGGAAGCTATCAGCAATGGATGAGAGACCCATATGAACTTGTAGTTAATGGAAGAGTCAAGGTCAGCAAAAATTACACTTACGACCTAACAGGAGCCACATATTCAGATACAGGTATCAATGTACCGAACGGTCCTGACAGATGGGAATATCCATTAAGATATCAGACAGTCCCGGGATATGGTTCAATCCCTGCCGTTGTATTCGATGGCGGTTCCACAGGAACCGCCTCATGTGATGGTTCGTATAGACATAGGTCACAAACTACGATAACGGCGGTGACCCTTCGGTTCGGTGATTGCGACTATGGGTTCGTCGACGGCCCGCGTGCGCGTTTTTGGGACTTTGACGCTTCTAATGCGAACTGGAACTTTTCCGCTGCCGAACTTCTCTTGCCACCTGTCGGCGTAGCCGCTTAGGGGGTCTGGGGGTGCGCGTTTATTTGCGCAATTCCCCCAGTAGAGATTATTTTGTAACTTTATAAACTAGGTATCTATCCTTGACTGATATAACAGGGGAGGAAGCAGGCGTCACCTCTGGGCGGTGACCCTTCGGTTCGGTAATTGCAACAATGGGTTCATCGACGGCCCGCGTGCGCGTAATTGGAACAATGACGCTTCTAATGCGAACTGGAACATTTCCGCTGCCTTTATTCTATCCATAATTGGAATATAGACATAAAGCTTGGCATCCTTCCTACACCACTGACGATTGAGACATCGTTATATCCGCAATTATTTGTTTTGGTGAGTGAAAATTAACTCGATACAGGGCACGCGGTAAAGCGGTCGCACCTGCCGCGTGTAGGGGATAGAAGAAAAAATATTCGAGGTACTATGAAACAGTACAAATATCTGTATCACAAAATGCTTGATGAAAATGTTATCAGACAAGCATACAAAAAGTTAAGGAAAGGAAAAACAAAACGTAAAGAAATAATCGCTATTGATGCGAACCTGGATGAAGAAGTCGTAACAATGAGAAGGATGATTGAAAATACTAAGCCACCCGATGTAGAGGTTGAGCATCCGGAGTTGTCGTACAGGCCATGCAAAAGAACCCCAAAGTACATCTATGAGCACGGCAAACGAAGAAGGATATACATGCCGGAGATTCATGAGCAGTGGTTACACCACATCATAGTATTGATTCTTGAACCGATAATCACGGCTACGTCATATCCCTATTCTTGCGGTAGCTTTCCGAAGAGAGGAGCTCATTATGGCAAGAAAAGATTACTTAAATGGATAAGAGATGGAACTAACATCAAGTATTTTGGAAAAATCGACATTAGACATTTCTATGACAACATCAGAATTGACATACTGATGAGAGAGCTTGCTATCAGAATTAGTGACACATGGTTTCTGTATGTAATTAGATTATGCATGGCCGGTTTTTCAAAAGGGATTCCACTCGGATTCTATGTATCACAGTGGCTGGCCAACTATCTGCTGGAACCGCTTGACGAGTTTATCAGGAAGCTGGGCTTTGAAAAATATATGCGTTACATGGATGACATGGTATTTTTCGGCACCGCAAAGAAAAAGATTCATGCAGCAATTACTCAGATCAGAATGTTTATAGGAAGGCGCTACCGACTTAAGCTGAAACATAACTATCAGGTCTGCAGGTTTCATTATGAATCAAAGAAGCGTACTGTTGGAAGACCGCTCGATTTTATGGGGTTTCTGTTTTATCGAAATAAGACTATCATGCGAAAAAGTATCATGCTAGAAGCGGTAAGGACAGCAAAGAAGCTTAATGCGGCCAAGAATGCCGGGAGAGGCTTTTATGTCAGGCATATTAAATCAATGCTTAGTCATATGGGATGGTTTAGCTGCACAGACACTTACGATTGTTACAACATACATATTAAGCCACTTGTGAACATCACAAAGCTTAAGAAGATAATATCAAAATTAGACAGGAGGAATAACAATGAAACAGTGGAGAGAGGAACACTGCTCAACACAGCCTAGCGAGCTTGAAGTAATCGCCGATGGCATCTTGATGCAGCGCAAGGACATTGAGGCCGTGGAGCATGAGGCTACAGAGGATATGGCAGCGTACACAGACTATGTATGCCAGAGCCGGGAAATCACCGTATCGGAGTACGAAATGCTCAAGAGTATTGAGAGCATCAATACCGACAAGGCAATTGAAGAGTATACATTACAGCTTATGCAGGAAGGAGCAATCTAATCATGGCAAGTACATTGGCATTAGTTTTCAAGAGACTTTACAACAAAGGTGAAATCACAAAAGAGGATGTAGCCGAGAGAGTGAAGTCCGGAAAAATTACAAAGGCAGACTACAAGTATATCACCGGAGAGACATACAATGGATAATTTGGTCGAAATCGTGGAGAATCAGAGCAAGGTCATATCTATTCAGTCAGGTGTAATCAGTGATTTATTTACACTTTTGGCGCAGTATATGAGTGCAGATGAGCTCAATTCACTTCCACAGGTTGACAGCATCAACGAGGCGGCCATTTTGGCATCTGAATGTATGTAGTCGTACAAATTAATGATTAAATAATAGAATGCGGCTATGAGGCAAATACACAGCCACATGGACGCATTCTAAGAGAGGAGGTATACAGATGTCACTTGCAGAATTTTTCGTCGGAGGTAGCGGGATAGCGGTTGCAGTTCTGACACTAGTGCAGGTTGTCCCAGTTAAGATTAATCCCTGGTCATGCATAGCAAGATCCATTGGAAAAGCACTCAATAAAGACATGATGGATAAGCTGGAGAGTGTTCAGGACGATGTCAAAGACCTAAGCAACAAGCACAGAAACCTCGAATACCGCATGGATAAAGACAAGGCCGATGATTGTAGGACAAGAATACTACGCTTTGGAGATGAGCTGAGACGAGGGGTAGAGCATTCCGAGGAGTTCTTTAATCAGATTCTTGATGACATTTCAGATTATAAGCGTTATTGCACAGAGCATCCAGAATACAAGAACGACAAAGCGGTAAATGCCATCGCTGAAATAGAAAAAGTTTATCAGCGATGCATGGAAAAAAATTCATTTTTATAACAGGAGGTAAAGGAACATGAAGAAAATTGATTGGCTAAGGAAACTTTCTAGCAGAAAATTCTGGGCAGCAGTGGCCACATTCGTATCTATGATGATTGTAGCCTGCGGTGGTACACAGGATCAGAGTACACAGGTCACAGCACTTATCATGGCCGGAGCATCAGTTATTGCCTACATAATTGCAGAAGGTTTCACAGATGCAACATACAATGATGACAGTTCAGACAATGATGACAGTTCAGACAAGGAGGACTAATCATGGGAGTAATAATCGGATCAGCAAGAATCAATGAAAAAGGTACAGTTTCCGGAGGAAAAGCTGGAGACCAGACAAGAAGAGAAGTATCAACACAAGCTTATTACATACACTCTAAAGGTTGGTACTGTCTGAGACCTAAGTCAATCAGTGTAGCCAACGCACTTGCGGATGCAATGATCGAGGCGTGCAATAATAATTGCATTGGCTACTGTCAGACACATCGAACAAGCGTTATCCCAAAACTTCGTGCAGCAGGTCGATTAAGCAAAATCAAGACTAACGTTGAGACAGACTGCAGTGAGCTTGTCAGAGCATGCTGTATTCAGGCCGGCTTCGACCCGGGTGACTTCAACACAGCTTCAGAAGTTAAGGCACTTAATGCCACTAATCAGTTCATGGCTAAAATCAGCGTAACATCAAGTACTACGTTGTATAATGGAGATATACTTGTGACCAAGTCTAAAGGACATACAGCAATCGTTGTGTCTGGGCGTCCAAGACAGGCAGCTAAGCCAAGCGGCTCGGCAAACACAAACTCGACCAAGGTTGTAGCGGCTCAGCATCGAGACAATAACCTGGCTGGCACATATACAGTGACAGCATCAGCGTTGATGCTTAGAACCAACACAAATACAGCGTCAAGCGGTAACATCCTGAAAAGGATGCCTAATGGAACAAAAGTGAAATGCTATGGCTACTACAACATCGATAAAAACGGTCAGAAGTGGCTTTATGTTGATTACAGGGGAACCGTTGGCTACGCATCGGCCAAATATTTGAAGAAATAATATTTGTGCAACATGCTGTATTGACTGCGCAGGGCGGTTTATGATATCATGTGGCGCTGAGGGGGTCCGGGGGTGGAAATCATTTCCGGACCCTATAATTATGCACAAAAAGATGAAATGAGGATAGCCTTCATTTCATCTTTTTTGTGCTGATAACTACGAATGCAAATCATGTATTTGCAGAATCATTATAGCATATTGTTATTGTCGGAGCAACTTATAGCCATATTCAAGTACGGCCAGGCTTGAATCATCCTTATAAGAGCTTTTGTCAAGCTTATCAACACGCTCCAGCATGGGATTCAGATACACAGTCAAGTCATCAACTGTGTATTGCTCAGCTGGCGGTAATTCAGAGTTGTAATCTCTTGCAACAATCCGGTACTGTGCCTGTGATTTTAGGATTGCATCAAGGTCACTTTTATAATCTTTAATCTTAGCAGTTACGCGTATCTGATGCACATTACTTTTACCTGGAGGTATCGCAACATATATGATCCGGTTCTCCGGAAAATCGCAGGCTACAACTTTGTAGATATACATCTTAACCATGGATGTTTCACCTCCTCAAATAATTCACATAAGCGCTCGGGAGACAGGGACAGCGTGATATTTCCTCTATATAGGTGAAATTTATCATAGTAAATTTCACCTTTCCATATCTGGCCCGGAACCAATCGGCAGTAGACAGCATCATGTTGTCCGCCAGCTAAAAAAATAGTTTGTTTAGGCGTAAATCTCATTTCTCCTCGCTTTCCAATAATTCTTTATTGTCAAAAATATTGCCGATAACTTCTGTGTTTCTATCGGAAACCCAAAAATATAAATCTTTATACCACATCAAATCATCATCCCATTTTTTAACTTTCCATTGAGCTTCATCCCAAAGAACAATAACTTTGCCAAGCCCACATCTGACTATATCATTCTCCCAAATTAGCTTGCCGTTCTTGTCTTTCAGACCGGTGCATTGGCAGGCGGTGAATCTTTCAATCCTTGGGGCTTTTTCTGTCGTTACACAAGTTCCTGTAGAATAGTCAATTTCAGTAATTATCCTATACAACTCGTCCTTATTGTCATATACTAAAGCCCCTTCCACCCATTCTTTACTATCAAGTCGTTGTGCCTTGAATAAATATCTATCTTCCATGTTTTCTCCTATTCTGCTTCTGATTGAAGCCATTTAAGTAAATCTCCGTAATTATTACGGAAATCTTTAGTGGGAGTTATAATACCGGTAGCCCGTGCAACAAGGTCAAGCTTTTCTGAGTCTGAAAGATCGTCAATTGACTGAATAGTAATTATTCTGTTCTGCAGCACTTCCTCTCTGTAATCATATCCTTCGCAATATGCATGGGAAATAAGTTTTACTAAGTCTTTACGTTCAAGAACATATCGTGACGGATCAGTATAATAAGAAAATCCGCAATTTGATTTATGTAAGATATTTAGCGCATCGTCCACGCTTAACTGATTATTAATATTTAGTTTGTTTATCATTACAAGCTCCATCCTTTCTATTTACTGCCTTTAAAATTAATTATTTGTTAAATTTTACAGATATGCTATTCCTCCTTTAGGTATCTACCCTAAATATATCTATCATCAAGATAATAGATATGTTTAGGGTAGATAGAATGATTTACATTTCCTGCAAGCCTTCAAGCCTTGCGAGAGACCTGAAGCTATTGCAGGAAGGCGGCTATCACGTTGAAAAGATAGCCTGCGTTGATATGTTTCCCAACACTTACCATGTTGAGACTATCTGTGCCCTTAAGAGAATGACCAGTAGATAGTTACATCGCGGTTGAGCACCACAATTTTATCTATCAGGGCATTGACAATTCGATGTATTTGCTGCACATCCCCGGCATCCAGTATTGCCGGGAAGCTTTCGAGCTGTTCCCAAGCCTTCAATTTTGCATCAGAATTATCAGCTTCTTTCAGCTCATCCAGGCAGCTCTGCACGCCGAGCTTTTCGTCGTTCAGAGCTTGGAGCCGGTCACTTATGTCAGCCAAATCTATGATGCCGGTCTGATATAAGTTCATGAGGCGTTTTATCTGCTTGTTTAGTTCCTCAAGCCGTTCATTATATATCTTGGCATCTTCATGAACTGTGTCCGACTTCGATGATATCCGTGAAAACTGTGCCTTATCCAGCGCCAGTTTCTTGATTTCGTTTAGTACGATTTCGTCAAGTTGTTCTACGGTATATGGATGCTCGCGGTTGGTGCAGCAGTCAGAGCGTATCATTGATTTGACTGTTTTGGCGACGGAGTAACACATATACCTACGTATAGGAGAGTCCTTGCATACCTTTCTCGCATACATCCTTGCGCCACAGTCGCCGCAATATAATAGCCCGGAAAGAAGGTTGGCGCTCCGGCATCCGTTTTTAGTTCGATATGATGCAGCAGGACGCTTGTGAAGTTCCTTCTGACGCGCAAGCATACATGAGACTTCATTGAAATCTGATTCAGATATTAACGGTTCGTGCATGCCCTCATATAGCTCATTGTTAAGTTTTACTTTGCCAATATACACAGGATTGGACAATATCCTGCGTATTGATGTAGAATGCTGCCAAGCATAACTGCCTGTGCCCGCATCAGCAAGTCGTTTAGCTATACCGTTTAGACTATACCCTTCAAGATACCATCTAAAAATATCCTGAACTATTTTTGCATTATAAGGATCTACAATCAGGTCATTCGATATTACACTTCCATCAGAAGCGGTGTTGAATGCATAGCCTATAGGAGGTTTATTGCCACTATAATGACCTTGTTTGACTTTTGCCTGCCGTCCCATCATAGTTCGAGCCTTTATGTTTTCGCGCTCCATCTGAGCGAATGCTGCCAGGATGCCAACCATGCATCTGCCGATGGGGGTCGATGTGTCGAACGATTCCATCAGGGATACAAAGTGACAGTCATGCGCCGCAAAAACATCCTCAAGTAGTATGAGTGTGTCCTTCTGAGACCTTGATAGCCTGTCAAGCTTCCATACTATGACCTTCTTGCAGTGATTGTTTTCGACATCACGGATGACTTGCTTGAGCGCCGGGCGGTCCATTGTTGCTCCGGAGAAACCAGGATCTACATGCACGGCATTGATCTGATAATTATATGCTTTGCAGTATGCCCTGAGCTTTTCTTCTTGAGCACCGACAGAAAAGCCTTCCTCGGCCTGCTCGGTAGTACTGACCCGCACATATAGGTCTACTACGTTATCTAATATATTATTCATTATACTTTTCCTTTCCTACTTGTGCGTATAGCTCATGTGATGTATAATGAATATGCTTTAGTTGATTCATGTACACATACATGAGTAGAATACCGGCTCACTTCGCTACGCCAATAGCGGGGTGAGCCATTTTTTATGTTCCTTTATTCTACCCGGTGTTTGTTATGACGTCTGTGGTATGTGATAGAGTAAGCTTTGAGTCTTGCGCAATTCCTAAGCTCTTCTCATAAAGCGCCTCAGCATCGGAGACGTCAATACTTTCAGTATCATTATTATCCTGATCTACTTCATTAAGAGCAGTCGCTACTTCTTTAAAGTAAGAAATAAGACCTTCACGCATTTCAGAACTTAAATCCAAAAACTTTTCAATAGCTATGTAAGATGCTTTATCAAGACCAAATTCTGCCGCCAAGGCATCCAGTGCCGAGCTTGGAACAGGCACGAACATTTCTCCGGTTCCATTTCGT
The DNA here is from genome assembly GCA_945865495.1 of uncultured Bacteroides sp. Taxonomy (GTDB): domain Bacteria; phylum Bacillota; class Clostridia; order Lachnospirales; family Lachnospiraceae; genus Bacteroides_F. The sequence goes on from CAMBEF010000001.1 coordinate 31,436, forward strand.
AGCCATTCTTCACTCACATTAAATTCGCGACAAATAGATGTAATGACTTGATCGGTAAGAGCATTTATACCACATTCCCATTGACCAACGGTATTCCTTTTTACACCAAGTTTATCGGCAAACTTTTGTTGAGTTAAATCTAGCTCCTTGCGTAGCTTCTTAATACGTTCATTCAAACCATTCTCACCACCTTTCTATAACCGATTATACTCAACAACAACGATTAAGTCAATATAAAAAGTCACGCAAACAACAAAAAGTCACGCAAACAACAAAAATATATTGACAATGTTATTTAAATGGCATATACTAGCTACAGAAACAACAAAAGCCCCGGCGCTAAGCCGAGGCAAAGGATTAAGATTTGTTATCCCAATAAGGTTTTTTATCATTATTAGTATCAAATGAATCGGCAGCCTTTCGGGTTCGACGAAATAATAATCCAGTAATTATGAAACAACCAATTCCAAGAATGAGATGAGAGTTTACAAGGAAAATTAACCCTAAAATAGCTAATAAAAATCCCCACACGATATCAAGAATACATGATGACCAAAAGCCTACTTGAGTATTCGAGTCATAATCGGATGACATTGAATGGGAATATGAGCCTTTATCATTATGAAAAGTATCCTTTATTCCTATTGAAGTTTGGCTATAGATTTTATTGTATGCTGCTTTTTTAGGATCTTTAATGATACCAGTTCCTTTTCTTCCATAAGTAGGATCTATTGTATGACGAACAGTTCTTGTTACAGAACTCTTTGTCTTTGATGAAACATATTTTCTGGGACTTGGTTTTCTGATTACAGATCTCATAGTATTTCTCCTCTCTGTGAAATTATTGTTGACAAATATATTTTATCACATTGACTGGGAGAAACAACATAAAAACAAGGAGGCAAAGACACGGTGATACACCCCTTTCTATAGTTTGTTGTTAGCACACTGATTATATCATAAAGGGGTTTCACATAAAAACAATTTAGTTTAGGAAGGAGGCACCTAATATGGTAGCAGCAATCGAAAAAACAAACATGAGCCCTCAGGGCTACAGTAACAAACAGATGCAGGATGCACGCGAGGTGTGCACTGTGATGGCAAATGTACCGGCAGAGAAGCGAGGCATGTTTGCAACGATGCTTTCCGTATATATGGACGGCATGGCAGCAGGCGCGGCTATTGCAGGCGATCACAGATGATGGCGCTAAGCAGTGAGCCGGTATTCTACTTATTTATGTAAAGCGAGGTAACAATATGGAAATCAAAGTAAAGCACGTTTTGGCGGACGGGCGTAGGCTTGACAGCATTGAAGGCTTTGTTCTTCCAAATTCAGGGGCAACAGCAGCAGTCTACAGAATCGCAGAAGAATTGGTACTAAAGCAAGGAGGAGTATATGACAACAGAAGAAAAGAAGGTTGCTGAGCTTATCGGTTCAGACCTAGACATTGGTAATGCAATAAGGATAGCAAAGATACTGGCGAGCGCACCGGAAGAGAGACTGCCTATGATCATTGATATATTCGATCAGGCAGGACTTGAGATATCAGGTATGGAGGACATTGAGAACCTTAAGGCGCTGGCAAAGTCAAAAGAGCAGATAGCAGAACTTGAAGATCTGCTGAAGGATGCAGTTTCGACCGCAAAACTTAGTAATGGTGAGTATAGAATCCCTACAGAGTCATTTGATGGCATCTGTAAAAAGTTCAACCAGAGCGTCAGGACAGTGCGTAAAACACTTGCTGAGATGGGTGTCCTCAAGATAAACACAGTTGGCGGCAAAAACGGTTTTACTATTCCAGTATATGATGCAGATACCAAAGAGATAAAGCGCTGTGTCTGTATCAAGGGTGATTGGAAATCTACATTGGGATTACGTTGTTAGGAGGTTGAGAGGATGTCAGAGCAGTGGCACAGTGATGCGTACCTGCGCATCATGAGTGAACGACACAGAAAAGAGAAAATTAAACACATAGTAAAGAACGTGGCCATAGGCGGTGTACTTGCATTCGCTACGGCGGTGACAATCAAGAATGCATGTACACCAATGCCGGAAACGATAGTAAAGCCTGTAGAGGTCCCGCAAAATGTTACATACAACAATATCACCAATTACATATGTTCCCTTCCACCATATCACAGCGGTAGGGGCTCACAGTATGTTGATATATCAGGCTGCAGTTCTTGGAAAGAATCTTATCTCACAGCAAAAAAGCAGATGGTTGATGACGGATATCCCGACTGGGATATAAGCATGCCACTACTTAAGATAGCAATGGCAGAGGCAGAGAGTGAGAGTACAGAGACCAAAGCGCAGGTCATGAGAACTGTGTTAAACAGAGTTTGGAGTGATGAGTTCCCGGACACAATCGACGAGGTTATCTTTGATAAAGGAGAGTTTACCCCTGTGTCGAATGGCAGATACAGTAAAGTTGAGCCCGATGATGACTGCTGGCACGCGCTATACATGATTAATATCGAGGGCTGGGATAAGAGTCAGGGGGCATTGTACTTTGAGACTCCGCCAAAAGACGGCAGCAGTACATGGCACTCAAGAACCCTGTATAAGCTGTTCGAGTCCGGCAATCTAACGTTCTATACGGACAAGGAGGCAGACGATGAAAATGAAACTTGATGATGACACACTCATCATCGCAGACTGTGACAGTACACAGTTCAACATAATCAAAAGCTGGAATCTGATGCGTTGGAACAGGAGCAGGCAGTGGCTTGAAGGAGCCTGTACGAGAGAACTCCTTAACAGACTATCCACACTCGTGATTCTTCCGGCCACAATTGAAAAAGAACGAACTAAAATGAATGAGCTGCAGGAGGCTGTGGATGAAGAGCGCATGGCCGAGGAGCCGGTACCGCTTTACAACTACCCGGTCAAATACCCGCTATTCAAGCATCAGACACGCGGCGCCAACATGGCCCTGCTAACATTCGGACTTGTAGACCCACCAGAAAAGGAGACAAAAAATGGATAAAAATAAAATCAATTTGCACCTATCAACCCCTGACTCATTGTCGGATGGTCAAGGCACCGTAAACTTGGAGTCGGATGCAATAATATTATTTGCTTTTGAGAAAATCAAAAAAGATGAATGCGGAAATAATGCAATAGTTCACATGGTAACATGCGGCGATGACATGATATCTGACGAAAGCGTAATTGATGTTATAACGGACCTAATTCTAAGATATATACACAAAAGGCATACAAAAAAGCTTCCAAACATGGAAAACGTAGTCTTAGAGAGTTTCGAGCTTGACCAGATTGGAGACGGACTTAAAGCTGCATCCAACGCAATGATCAGCACGGTGCCTCTTTCGGATAAGGAGACTATTATGAGAAAGAAGGCAGACGGGATAGTAAAGACTCTTATGAAGCAGTTCAATACTATGAAGGAGAACTTTGAGCAGAATGAATAGAGGAAAAGGATTCGGATTTCTGTTTGAGATGGGCTGCGGTAAGACTTTAACGGCCATAGCTGTGGCCGGGGCGGCATACCAGATGGGAAAAATTGAAAAGGTGCTTATCGTAGCACCCACGTCAGTATGCTCGGTGTGGCCAAAGGAATTTGATGATTATGCTAAATTCAAATATAAAGTCAATGTCATGCTTGGAGACAAGAAACAGCGCCTTAGGGAACTTGAAGCACTTAAAGCTTTTCCTTTTAAGGCACTTAAGGTTGCTGTAATTAATTATGAATCAACCTGGAGAGATGGTATCTTCGAGGCGCTGAAAGACTGGGAACCGGACTTAGTGATAGCTGATGAAAGCCAACGTATCAAGACGCACGATGCAAACCAGTCAAAAGCAATGCACAAGCTTGGAGATATCGCAAAATACAAGCTGATTCTATCGGGTACACCGGTTCAGAATAATGCGATTGATATTTTCAGTCAGTACCGTTTTTTGGATCCAACTGTGTTCGGCAACAATTTTTATGCTTTTCGGAACCGCTACGCTATTATGGGCGGCTTTTCTAACAAACAGATCATAGGTTACAAGGACCTTGATAAGCTTATCAAAAAGGAGCATTCGATTGCATACAGAGTCACCAAGGATGAAGCGCTTGACTTGCCAGAGCAGACATTCGAGACAAGATACATCCGCATGGACACAAAGGATAAAAACCTTTACGAGCAGATTAAGAAAAACAGTTTTGCAGAGCTTGAGGATGGAGGTTCAGTAAGCGCTCCGACAGTGCTGACCAAGCTTTTAAGGCTGCAGCAGTTTACCGGAGGATTTATTCAGGCAGATGAGAGCTTGAAGCCGGAACTTGTATTCAAAGGCAAGCTCAATGCGCTTGAAGACATCCTGGATGATTACGTTATCGATGCCGGCAAGAAACTTGTAGTATTCTGCAGGTTTAGAGCAGAAATTGACCTGATACAAAAGCTTTTAGAAAAGAAAAAAATCAAATACTGCAGTATCTACGGCGATATCAAGATTGATGATCGAGGCGATATCGTAAAAGACTTTCAGACGAATCCTAAAACAATGGTATTCCTTGCGCAGATAGATACAGCGGGATTAGGAATCACACTCACTGCGGCAGACACATGTGTGTATTATTCAGTCAACTTTAACTATGCAGCATACTCACAGAGCTTGGCCAGAATACACAGGATCGGCCAGAAGAATGCCTGCACGTACATTCATCTAACTGTTGAAAATACGATTGATGAAAAGGTACTTAAGGCGCTGGCCAGAAAAGAAGACATGGCCAAGACAGTCGTAGACGATTGGCGTGCTTACTTTGAATAGGAGGATGACATGAAATTATTTGAAAAGATAAGGCGCTTCATCAGAGGCGCAGACAGAGCGGTGACCGATGCGATCTGTGAACGCCTAGACAACACATCAGAGAAGCTCGAAAACTTTGCAAGGAACCTGGATCCTGAAGCATTCCAGGAATCAAAGATGCGCGAGTCCTGGGAAGGAAGACCGAAGACGGATCCAGAGACTGCAGTGCAACCGGCGCAGATGTCGGTCGCATCGCTGGAAGATGCAATCGACCAGCTAACAGAAGGAATGGTGAAGGCCGGATTCAGGGCAGATGAAGCAGCGGACGCCATCAGATCAGTGATCAGTGCAGGCGTGAAACCAGAGCCACTAAGCCACCTGACAAACAACTGGCGCAAGATGCACGGTCTGCCGATGCATCGAAAACCTACAGCATTCAGGAGAAGGAGGAAATCTAAATGAAAGATGAGACAGCGATAAACAGCTACGAATTAACGCTGACACCAAACTATGTATCAGATTGGAATTTTAACGATGCTCTCAGGGAGTTGATACAGAACGGCACTGACCAGGAGGTGCTGGATCCAGATAACAAATTTCAGATTGACTACAACCCGAAGGAAAAAGTGCTCTGGCTCAAGAACAAGAAGTCCGTTCTTAAAATAAATACCTTGCTTTTAGGCCGAAGTAGCAAGGCCAACAATGAAGACACGGTCGGACAGTTCGGAGAAGGATACAAAATTGCCGCACTGGTTCTGAACAGACTGGGAAAAACCTTCACAATTTACAACAATGAAAAAAATGAGGTCTGGGAATCCCGATTCAAAAATTCAGAGAAATGGCTGGAAAAAATCCTCTGTTTTTACGTCAGCAAACGAAAAACGGATGACCACGGCTTATGCATCGAAGTAGGCAATGTCACGCAGGGAGAATTTAATGATTTATACAAGGTATGGCTCCACTTGGACGATTGTGACTACAGCAAAGCGGAAACGAAGTATGGAGAAATCATCTTGGACGAAGAATACGCCGGAGAAGTGTATGTCAATGGCTTGTTTGTGGATTGCAATAGTGATCTGAAATACGGTTACAATTTCAAGCCAAAATACATACGCCTGGAGCGCGATAGAAAGACTTGTGATACATGGAACGTTGAAGACACGACATCGCTCATGATCGCAGAGGCGATGGTAAAGGGAGATATCCCGATGGAAAAGGTGCGAAAGATGGTCGAGGAAAGAGCTGACGATGTATACCATTTTGAATTCAACTCTTACAGGGACAACGTGAAAAAGGTTCAGGAAATGCTGATAGAATCCTTCGATGCACAGAATCCGGAACCATACTCCGTGCCGGTGGATTCGCAGGAGGACATAAGAAAAGTTAAGGCATACGGAGGAAACCCGGTAGTCGTTCCGGCGGGAGTGGCAAAACTGCTCAAGGAAGAAAAAGACAAGCGCATTAAAGCACTTGTAGAAATCCCACACGCTAACGTCATAACTTTAAAAGATAAATTCAACCGCTGGTACGACATATATGCGGAAGACATCCGAGACGAGGCACGAATGGAGGTAAGAAATCTCATTGATGAATTGGAGTAGTTAACATGAATGACGGAATGAATAAAATTGTGATCTGCAAACAGTGTGGCCAACCGGAATATTGGGGAGAAATGAGATGGTTGTCAGGAAAGTGTACTTGCAGAAATTGTTACAAGGCAAACTGGCAAGATGAGAATCATTGCTTATATTCATGGGATGACTTAGACGGAAAACGGCCGACTCTGGAAGAAATGTACAGATAATGAAACTTAAAAATAAGGAGGAAAATACAAAGATGGAACAGACATTAGATGATAAGGTCAGGGAGTACAAGGAGCTCCTGGATAAAAAAGAAGACCTTGCTAAACAGGTAAAAGAAAATAATGCAGCTAAGGAAAAATTGGAGCAGGAAATCTGCCAGATGATGATTGATGAGGAGAAGCCGAACACAGTAGTTGACGGATTCAGCTACAGCCTGTCTCAAAAAATCATGTATGCCAAAAAGTCAGAGGAAAAGCTTGCAGAAATCGAAGCCGCTACAGGAGTATCATTTTTTGACGCGCTGAGAGAGCAGGGGCTCGGAGATATTATAGTTGAGAAAGTTGACCCAAGAACATTGCAGAGCACTGTGGCCAACCTTGCAGCAGAGGCAGAGGACAACGGCGAGGAGCTTCCTGAGGAACTCACAGAGTATTTGTCAATCTATGAAAAATTATCAATATCAAAAAGAAAAGCAAACACCAAGGCGCTCGATAGAGCAAGAGCAAATAAGGAGGAAATATAGATGGAATACGAGCAGATGGAGATGGACGTTCGCTTAGACAGCGAGCGAGATTTGAAGGAAAACATATCAACCGTAGTTAAGTTTCTGTACGATCAGAGAAATCGCGAAGTCAATGTCTCGAAGGTCAGAAACAAGCACGAGGGCTACGGCATAGCAGCGGAAGCATTTGCCAAGATAGCAGTAAAAGAGAAGATTGTTAAGACAACAATGAACATGTATCTAGGCGGTTTACAGGTGGACGGTGAGGATTGCGTTCAGACTGTGTCCTCACTTTACAACAGTGTTGTTGACATGGCATGTGATACTATCAGCATGGCAGCAGACCTGCACAGAATACTTAACGACATGTACTATGATGTAGATTCAAGGACACCACTTGAGAAAGCAATAGACGAAGCTAAGGCAAATAACGCATCGGATGATGATGGATTCGAGGAGGCGCCAATGGAAGAGGAGCCTGCAGATGAAGCTGAAGAGCTTGAGGATGAAGAGGACGAAGAGGAGGATGAAGAATAATGGGAGTTCAGATTGAGAAGAAGGAAATTATTACAGTGAGAGACGACTGTGGCCAGGTTGTAAGCCCGGGAGACTTCCTGATGATGAGAGTCGGGAAGGAAGATGTTGTATGTCGTTTCAAGGGCATCGAGGCGGGATATTTTAAGACGCAGCATCTGTATGACGATGAAACCGTCAAATACAGAAACGCATCTATAGAGTCAATATATCACATTGATATTACCACTATTAATGCTAAGGAGGATTAGGAGATATGGGAAAAAATGAAGTAGCAGTAACAGAAGATAAGAAATTTAACCTGGTAACTATGGCAGAGTCAGGACTCAGCGAGGCCATAGCAGAAGAGATGGACGGTCTTGGCTCGATACCTTATGACAAGGTAAAGATACCATCGGGCGGAGGTCTTGCATTTGAAATACCGGGAGAGACAGAGGATGACCCACAGACAGCTACAGAGCTTGTCGGTGTGATCTTATTCCACCATCCACTCAACGGTTACTGGGAAGAAGAGTTTAACGGAAGCAATGACAAGCCAAACTGCAGCAGTCTTGATGGCAAGACCGGAGTTATATCAGAGACCGGCGAGATCAGAGACTGTGCCAACTGTGAATTTAACAAATTCGGCACAGCGAAAAACGGTTCCGGAAAAGCATGTAAGAACATGCACCGCATCTACTTTTTACAGGAGGACAACCCTGTGCCGCTCATCGTTACTCTTCCGCCGACATCAATCAAGTCACTCAGAGATTACATCAGTAAGCGCATTCTTTTGAGAGGCATGAGATGTTACAGTGCAGTAACTAAGATTACCCTGAAAAAGGACAAGAATGCGGCAGGAATAGCATACAGCAAGGCAGTGTTCACGTTCGTAAAGAAGCTTGATGCAGACCAGGTAAGCGCGGCTGAGGGAATGGCAAAAGAAATGAAGAAGATACAGACATTCGTAGACATTGACGATTCGGACTACGATGCACCTGAAGAACCAAAAACCGACAACGATGGATTCATGGCTGTGCCTGATAATGCTATTGAGGAGGAGTTACCATTTAATTAAAGGGGATAGGGGCGCAAGCCCCCCCCGATCAGTAGCGGATTGGAGGGCGCGATATGAATGCAGAACAACTAAACATAGATGATTTCGTTGATTATGCAGCAGAATATAAAAGCATCATAAAAAACGCCAACATCGCAGGCGATAAGCTCACAGGCCTGTGTCCATTTCACGATGACCGCTCTAATTCATTCTCGGTAGATTTAAAAACAGGCATGTGGCATTGTTTTGCCGAGGATGAGGGCGGTAATTTTATCACATTTTATAGCAAATACTATGGGCTGAACACAAAGGACGCATACAAGGAAATATTGAACAAATACGGCCGGCTTGACAATCAGCCACAGCCCAAGCCAGAAAAACCAAAGCTGCAGCCATTTACCCTGCAGGAGTATTCATTTGCCAAGAAGCTTCCTGAGGACTTTTTGAAAGAGGTCTGCAGAGTATCAACCGGCAAGGATCGAGACGGCACAAAATGGCTTAAAATGCCATATTTCAAAGAGAACGGCGAAGCGGAGATATTCAGAAAGCGTTATGGTAACAAGGAATTTAGATGGAGCTACGGAAGCAGCGGAAAGCTGTGCCTGTATGGAGAATGGCGCCTGCCGGAAATCAGGCAGAATGGCTATTGCATTCTCGTTGAGGGCGAGAGCGATACACAGACATTGTGGTACCTGCAGTTCGCAGCGCTTGGAACGCCGGGAGCCGTCAACTTCAAGGATAAGATGGTGCCACAGCTTGAAGGACTTAAGCTATATATACACGAGGAGCCAGACAAGGGCGGTAAGACTTTTTTTGAAAAGGTGTGCCGGATTTTAAGTGAAAAGGATTTTTCAGGAGAGGTTTATTCCTTCACCTGCAAGCAGTTCGGAGTCAAGGATCCGTCAGAACTTTACATGGCGCACGGCGCCGAGATTGCCACCAAGGAAATTAAGCAGGCTCTGCAGAATGCCAAGAGAATTGACCTTGACGCCATCAATGACATTATTCCTGAGGCAGCCAAGGGAGCTCCGGTCAATCTAAGACAGCCGGAAGGCTGGATATATTCAGACAAGGGCATAAGTCACATCAATGAGAAGACAATGATACCGTCACTTGTCTGCAGAACACCGATTATTTTGACACAGCGACTTAAGAGCATGGAGAGTGGCGAGGAAAAAATTGAAATAGCATTCAAGAGGGACAATGAATGGCACAAAGCTATTTTCCCACGTTCAACGATATTCACGAGCCGAAGCATCACAGCGCTCGCAGATCTTGGATGCACAGTAACAAGCGAAAATGCCAAGCAAGTCGTAAGATTTCTCGAAGCTCTTGAGGCCGAGAATATTGATGTAATAAGCAAAGCTGATTCAGCATCGACATTCGGCTGGCAGAGCGGAGGACGATTCCTGCCCGGTCATGGCGACGATATTGTACTTGACATCGAACCATCACTTAAAGGATGGGCGGCGGCATATCATGCCAACGGCACATTTGAAGCATGGAAAGACACGATGAGACCGCATCGCGAGCGTGATAAGTTCAGATTTATTTTAGCGGCAAGCTTTGCGGCGCCGTTACTTAGAATTTTGTCACAGCGAATATTTTTTGTATATAACTGGGGCGGTTCCAAAGGCGGAAAGACCGCAGCACTCAAGGCTGCACTGTCAGCTTGGGGAGACCCGGAACGACTCATGGTAAATTTCAACGCCACTCAGGTGGCACTTGAGCGCATGGCAGGGTTTTACAATGACCTGCCGATGGGAATTGATGAACGACAGCTCGCAGGTCAGAAGCAGGAAAGCCTTGAGAAAATAGTATACATGATAGCATCAGGTACAGGCAGAGCCAGAGGAAGCAAGGGTGGCGGACTGCAGACCCTCAACACATGGCGAACTGTGGCGCTTGCAACAGGCGAAGAGCCATTATCGACAGAGACTTCACAGACCGGTGTATCTACACGAGTCTTGGAGATATACGGTGGACCATTTGACAACGAAAAAGATGCCAGCCTGATGCACCAGCAGGCACCGCTTAACTGTGGATGGGCGGGTCCGGAGTTCATCAATCAGATAATGAGAACTGATGAGCGCAGTATCAAAGAAGAATATGACCGCATGGTTGAGCAGGTATATGCGCTTGCGAACGGTACCAGCGGAAGTCATATAGCCGGCATAAGCGCAGTAGCACTTGCAGATGCCATGATAGATACTTGGATTTTTAGAGACCATCCTGAGCCGGAGACTGGCACAAAAGCACCGCTTATCATCAACAAGGAATCATGGGACCGGGCTGTGTCTATGGCTCAGGCAATTATCAGGGAGCAGTTGGCAGCAGGTGTGTCAGATGTTAACGAGAATGCAACACAGTACATAGTAGACTGGGTATTATCCAACAAGCAGTATTTTGGCGAGAAGGCTATAGGAACATGCCTCGGATCCATCAGCAATGACCAGAACAAAGTATATATTTTTCCGTCGATTCTGAATAATGCGCTGTCTAAAGCCGGATATAGCCCGAGAAAAACCATGAAATATTTAGCTGATAATAACATAATAGCATCGTCCGCTAAAGCTAACGGAGGCAAAGAATACTGTGTTAGGAAATGGTTTAATAACAGGACGAGCCGATTTGTTGAGTTTGATTTAAGCCGATTTTCAAAACCGGTAGATCCGCTTGATGAAGAGGTAGCAGCGCTTGCAAGAGATTCAGTAGCACAATCTGACGAGAATGGATTTGTTTCAGCAAATAACACGCCATTCGATGACGCCGGCGATCAACTACCATTACCATTCACTTAAAATAACAGGGGTTTTGTCTAAAATTTTCCTTACGCCTTAAAATTAGGCGTAAGGTTAGGCGTAAGGTTAGGCGTAAGGCGAAAAATTCTTGATTTTAGGGCATTTAGAACGCCTATTATATATATTCTTACGACATTACGCCTATTATATAGGCTATATAGCAAGCGACATGTGCACCACTTTTTAGTGCACATATAAAAAGTTTTGGTATGTTTGCAAAAATTAGGCGTAAGGCGTAAGGAATGTACGCGAGCCCTTGAATTTACTTGGTTTATTACATTCCGCCTAAATGGATAGCAAAGGCGTAAGGAATTTAAGGCGTAAGGAGGTCGAATAGTATGAAAAAACCGGATGAAGCCTTAAAACAAGCGGAGTTGACGCTTGAGAAATACAGGAAAAACAAAACACAGATACCGCCGGAAGATTTGGCAGGCAAATATCGCGTAGCATTTCAGAAACTAAAAGATGAGCTCGCGAGTGACTTAAAAGAGTACGTCAAGGCATATTGTTTCATCGGAATCAAGGTCAATGATGCATCTGATCCGATTGTGGCCAAAATTCAGAAATCTTTTGATGATAACCAGATCGGAAAGAGAATTGGTCATGCAGCATTTATTAATTTTGACATTGAAGAGGTCAAAGAAATCGCAAGGCAGCAGTACAGAGAAAATCTCAGAATATACAAGGAGGAAAAGAACGATGGTTGTAAAACAGATACCGCAGGATGAAGCACTAAGGCTTTTTTTAAAGGGAACTGATATCATGATAATGACCCCGGGCACAAGGGACAGTGGATGGAGTGAGATGACTCCGGACACATTGAGCTGTCTCTTAGAGGGCGTGATGTTTTTCAGAAGGGAGCCGGCAATGGAAACCGGCTTGGATATAAAGACGGATAGAACCTTGAGCGATATACCATCATTTAATCCAAGCCAAGCTCCAGATAGCACAGGGATTGATTCAGATAATGAGGCTGAGAAAGAGGCTGACAATTCTGATGATAAGGGGACGGAAGCTTCGGAGCATGATAACGAGAAAGACGCAAAACATAAAAAGAGAGTACAGGTTGACACCGGGAAGCTCATGGCACTAAGGAAAGCCGGATGGTCTGTGCCTAAGATAGCAGATGAATTAGGCATCGGAAAAAACACCGTTTACAATTATGTCATGAAAATGCAGAAGGGAGCTGCCAATGAGAACAATTAAATGCAGAGGCTGGGAGCCGGAACGTAAAACATGGATATATGGATCATATTTTGAACATTGCAATTGTGCAGTATGTTTTTCAAGCGATGATCTCCCAGAATATCACGAACACGTAATATTGTTTGATCAAATGACCGACTGGAGCCTTCCGAACCGCGTATTGCTTGCAGCAGTTGTGCCCGAGTCTGTTGGAGAGTATGCCGGATGTACACTTGACGGCAAGGAAGTATATGAAGGCGATATACTTCGTCTGACAGCGCATGAAGGAATTGTAAAGTTTGGCCCATATAATGGAGGACTCGTATCGTATGACATGGGTTTTTATGTTGATTGGCAGGGAAAGGCCAAGGAGTGCTACAGGCAAGACTTAGGCTTTTGGATTAATCATAAAGATATCAAAATCGCAGGTAACATTTTTGAAAGGGGATTGAGCGATGAGAACAAGAGAACCGATAAGTAATACTGAGTATGCAGAATGCCAGAAATGTGTCCGGGAATGGGCTTTCAAAAAGATGATGAAGCTTGAAAAAAAACTAAAACGATATGCAAAAATATACTTTGGCCAGGATATGTTAATCATCTACAAGAATCCGGAAGCCTTTAAGGAAGCGATTAAGAGCGGAAAGGTGAGTGTTGAAATCAATGAAAAAGCTAGACCGCTTTGATAGCAGAGCCGAGGCGCTTAATTACATCCGCGAAAATGTGATAGGCATAAGAACGCCGGGCGATGCAGAACGCTATCTGATAGACCACATTCCCAAGGAGAGCTATTATCAGAAGAAAATCTTAGATTACATCAAGGCTAATTATCCCAGAGCTATTGCATGGAAGGAAGCAGCAGGGTGTTACAGCAGGCAGGGCATACCAGATGTGTCCGCCTGTATCAATGGCAGATATTTTGGCTTCGAGGTCAAGAGACCGTATTTCGGGAAGTTGTCAGCGATGCAGAAGCAGACCATTGAACGCATCAGAAAAGCCGGTGGAATAGCCGGGGTGTGCATATTCCCAGAGGATGCAGAAGAATTAATACAGGAGGGCTTGTATGATGATAAACAGGAAACAAAGAAGGGCAGAGGCTAAAGGGCGTGGCGTTGTGGTATACAGGCCACCAGCACCCAAGCCGCAGGAAGTTATAAGCGAGACAGTACCGGATTTTTCAAGAGTGCCACTTGCGACCATGTGTCAGAGCATACAGATGCTTATTAACGAATTGCACCGCAGGGGTGTCAAGATTTACGATTTTGATAATAAGACCAAACATGTACAGCAAATTCAGATTATAGGCAGGCGTGTATATTTTTTGGCGGAGGAAGATGATGAAAAATAATAATGTCAAGAAAAGACTATCGAGCGATGCGGTCATACTTGATAGATACCTGAGTACATATAATCGTTGCAAGAACCGCAAGAAAGCGCTTGAGGACCGCAGGCAGTCACTGCTCGCAGAATTTGAAAGCCCGCTTAAATTCAAGGGCATGAATGGGATGCCAAAGGGCGGTGGCACGAGTGTTGGGTGCGCTGCACTGTCGTATGAGCTTGATGATATCAATACCAGGATCGATGAGAAAATCAAAGAGCTTGAAAGAACATATGTCGAGATCAATAATACGATAGATTTTTTAGCGGATAATTCCACAGAGCGAGCAATTCTCGAGTACAAATACATCGACAGCATGAGCTGGAACACCATCTGCGAAAAAGAAAATCTTACAAGAACCCCGGCCACGCAGTACTGGCGCAAAGGACTTTATGAGCTTTTAGAGTATGCCAAAGTTCAACAAATTGTTAAAGATTACGCCAAAAAGATTGACTGCGAGATGGAAGGCTAATATAATTTTTTTAAACAACTAAAGCAAAGGAGACAACTATTATGATGAGCGAAAATTTTATGGAGATATGCGGAGAGCACGAGCAGCAGCAACAGATGTTTCACCTGGTTCAGATGTTATCGGAGGCGGGCTACCCATTCTATTTTAATTTTTTAGAAGACCTGGCCCCGGATCCGTTCAGACAGGACGGCGGAGATCCTGAGACCGACATCAACTGGGATGAATATAATTTTTTTGTTGAGCTTGAGAGAGGAGCCGGAGCAGAGTACCCACTTTTAAGCGTGAGCATTGATGATGATGGACTTCTTAACCTTGTTGATATGACGGCAACGGCTGAAAAAAATCTTACAGGAGACGCTGCAGAAGATGCAGCCATCTGGCATAAGGGAATAACCTCAGAAGAGGCAATGGATTTCATAGAAAAATTTTTTAACGAAAGATAGCACAAAAGAGCACACGCGCGTGTGATATTATAATATCAACCGTTAGGCGCGGGGATCAGACATTTTTTGTACTCCTAAATTAAAATTTTTTAACAGCAAAAGAGGCTGTGTCGGTTTCGACATAGCCTCTTTTGTTATTCAGTCTAAAATTTTTTCAATCGGCACATGCAGCACTTCGGCCATGCTTCGGACCTTGCCAACAGATGCATTGTTGATGTTGACTC
>CAMBEF010000002.1 GCA_945865495.1 uncultured Bacteroides sp.
CGCATACGTGTAAACAATGTCAAATATAACTTTGGAACCCAGTATTATGATGATTTCATGATGCGCTTTTCCGGCAAGAATACGCTGTATGATCTTGCCAACGGCGGCGGTAAGAGTCTTCTTATGCTTCTGCTTATGCAGAATATGATTCCAAATTGCACACTTGATGACAAACAGCCGATAGAGAAGCTTTTTCGCGGGGACAGCGGCAATACAACGATACATTCACTTATAGAGTGGAATCTTGACCCATGCTACCGTAAGGACAATTACAAATATATGCTTACGGGCTTTTGCGCACGCAAAGCAAGAAATACATCATCAGAGCAGCCAGCAGTGCCAGATGGATATGATACGGACGGCACGGGAACGTCACAGGCTTCATCCGTATCAGCTGCTTCACAGGCAGTTTCGGCAAATGACCAGGCATCAGTGGAATATTTTAACTATGTCATATTCTACAGGGAATTCGGCGATAATGACATAAGAAATCTGCCGCTTTCAAAGGATGGCAAAAAGGTAACATATCAGGAACTTAAAGATTACCTGAGAGACCTTGAGAAGAAGGATTTCGGAGTATCGGTAAAGATATTTGACCGCAAGGGAGATTATCAGAACTTTATAAGCGGATATGGAATCTATGAAAGTGAATGGGAAATCGTAAGAGGAATCAATAAGACGGAAGGTCATGTAAGAACATATTTTGAGACGAATTACAGGACAAGCCGCAAGGTTGTTGAGGATCTGCTTATTGAGGAGATTATCCAGAAATCCTTCCACAACATAACAGGCAACGGTAATGATGATGACCGCATGGCAAGGACGCTTCTTGACATAAAGGATAAGCTTGTTGAACTTTCAAGAAAGCATGCCATTATGGATGAGTATGACATGCAGATACAGGCCATAGATGAGTTCGCACAGGGACTGTCAGATTTTGAAAGTATATACCGCAATAAAAATGAGAACAGTGCCAGACTTGTAAGGATGCTCGCGGCAGCAAGGAAAAAGAGTGATGAAACAGCTGCTGAGGAGCAGTCTGCAACAGAGGCGATTGAGAGAATACAGATTGAGACCGACAGAGAACATCGGCTCATAGACACTGCGGAGATTATCGAACAGAAGAATTCAATGAAGGAAGTCGGGGAACTTCTCAGGCAATCTGAGCAGGAGAGGTCGTCTGCTGTGCAGGCTTCGGAAAGTCTGCGGCTTGAACTTACCCTTAAGGAGTGCATTGCAGATTACAGGGAATATCTTGAATATAAGAGGCAGTTTGATGAGATAACCCAGATTATAGATAACAGACTCCGTGACCATGAAGACATAGCTGCGGAACTGAGAAATCTTGCATCATATAAAAAATCAGCTGATGATATCAGAAGACATGAATTATTGTCGGGTATGACAGAGGCAAAAGCACTTCTTGCCAATGAGGAGAACGTATCCAATACAGCAGCAGATGCACTTAAGGCAGCAGAATCAGGAATATCCAAGGCACTTGGACGTTCTGAATATCTCAAGAATGAGATAACTTCCGACGAGAATGCCATATCGGGAATGCTTGGTGCCGATACGGTACTTGTCGCTGAGAATGCGTCTGATGAGCTGGCAGGAGTGAATGATGAGGCAGCAGCATGCAGAATGCATATGCGGGAACTTGAGGAAAAACTGGCGTCAGTAAAGACACAGATTGATATGTGCCGTACTAAGCTTGACAGAACAGATACTCTTATAGAGGTGAACGGACAGCAGGCAGAGAAGCTTGAACAGGAACTTGCGGCAGGAAAGCATGCCGATGAGCTTTTTGACAAGCTGTGCAATGTGTATTCACAGAAGACGCCGGAGGGGCTGGCAAGAGCGGTATCGGCGGCACTTAAGGAGACGGAATCACAGTTTGACAAAAGTATGCGCAGAAGATCTGACCTTGAAGTATATGCTGAGTCACTTAAGAACGGCGTGTATGTGTGCCGCGATGAACAGTATGACAAAGTGTGGGATTATCTTCAGAAGCAGTATGGCGAAGATGCCATGCAGGGCTCACGCTGGTATGCGGGCCTTAAGCAGGGACAGAAACGGGATGTCATAAAGCGCGTTCCATTCATTCATAACGGCTTTATAATAAAAAATGATTTTGAAAGAGTCAGGGCGGATACAGTGCTTGGAAGCTTTAACGGTGCATATGCGGTACCGGTTATCAGTGAAAATGTGCTGTATGATATGAAGCTTGAAGTGAACAATGAACTTGTGACATTTGCATCGAGGGATATGTCATTTCTTACAGAACCGTCAGGCATTGACAATGAGATTAAAAAATGCAGCGAAGAGATAGCTGAGCTTGATGATGTGATAGCGCGTCTTTCAGACAGAAGAGATGTGATAAGGGAGGACTATGATTTTGCAGTAAGAGAAGCGGTAAAGAGGTCTGATTATAATGACAGTCCGGCAGTCCGGCTTGAAAAGCTTAAAGCTGAAGCAGTGCAGCTTGCAGAGACCAGAACGGAGCTTATCGGCAGACTTGAGAACCTTAACACATCAAAGGCTTCACTCACAAGAGAGTACGATGACGAATCGCAGAGAGAGGCACATGATCTTAAGAGGGCAGAGCTTCTTCAAAAGATTACAGAGCTGTTCGACAGGGCTGTGGGACACAGAGCCGAAGTGAAGCAGCTTGACGGGATGATTCAGGAGTACTCTTCAAGGAAACAGAAAGCGGGGGCAGATCTCAGCGCATCACAGGAAAGAGCCGGCGCATACCGGTCGAAAATTGCATCGGTACAGAGTGCGCTTGAAAGAATGGATGTCCAGTGGACTGCATTTGCACCGTATTATAGTGAAGATTACGAAGCAGGTTCCGGTAACACGGTTAATGCACAACAATTCAGTGAACAGGATCTCGAGAGCAGGTTTGCAGCACTCAGAAGCATTATTGAGCAGGATACATCTGACATAACGGATAAGGAGAAGCTTAAGAACCATCTTGCTGCGTCTATGGACAAATGCTGCCGTATGATAGAGTACAGGCGAATGTCGGTTGATGATGTCAGGAAAGCGCTTGATGACGACTCAATGGCGGACAGCAGTAATGATGCGCTTATGTCGATACGTGACAGACTGGCTGAGTATGATGGGCAGATTGCTTCAATAACACAGACAATAGAATCGCAGAGCGCACTTTATAACAGACTTGACGGAAGTATAGCACATGGAATCTATCAGATAGAGGAAAAATACGGAAGTTATGAGGAATTTGAATGTGCCAATACAGCGGCATTCAAGGAGCAGCATACGGCGCTTGTTGCAAAGATGAGAGAAAACAAAGCCAGGCTGTCTGACAGACAGAAAGAGACTGTTAAGCAGCACACAAAGCTTGAGGTCATGATTAAGGATATGGAGAGGATTATCCGTGCTGCCGGAATAGATGAGGCGGATGCGGATGTGACCGGAGCAGATGAGAATGTGGCTTTGGAGAATTACATGGATTACGAGAATGTCCAGAAAGAGCTCGAGAGGATTCTTGCAAGGCTTGAAAAGCGCAAGGATACATTTGCAAAGCAGAAAGCAGAGCTTACTGACAGACTGCGCAGACTTGAGGCAGCAGATCTTGCGGATGAATTTACAAGAAGCCTGGATGCACCGGCTGATGCAAAACAGTGCGAAGAGCTTGCCGGACAGCTAAAGGAGACCAATGAGTATATAGCGCTTGAGAGAGATAATGTTGCAAAGAGCACGGAAGACATGGAACGTATAAAGGAAAGCTTTGAGAACAGATGTCTTCAGACCTGCAGCAATATAAAGACGGAGCTTGACAGGCTTCCACAGCTTTCGACAATAACGCTGGACGGAAAGCTTATATCGATAATTGACCTGCAGATACCATATGTAAAAGAGGAGTCATACAAGGAGCGCATGTCTGCATACATAGACGAGACAGTGACAGCGGCTGAGAGCTTCAGGGATGCGGCACAGAGACTTCAGTATATACGCAACAGACTGACATGGAAGAGACTTTTTTCTGTCATTGTTACGGATATGGATGCAATAAGGGTGAATCTGTACAAACGTGAGAGAATCGGCGATCAGAGCAGGTTCCTTAAGTATGAGGAGGCTGTGGGAAGTACGGGACAGTCACAGGGCATATATATTCAGTTCCTGATTGCGATTATCAATTATATCTCCAATATAAATGCGGCAACTCATGGAGCAGCGGTGACTGGCAAGGTAATATTTATCGATAACCCGTTTGGTGCGGCTAAGGATATATATATATGGGAGCCTATATTCAAACTGCTTAAGACAAACCATGTACAGCTTATTGTTCCTGCGAGAGGTGCAACGCCTGCAATTACGGGAAGATTTGATGTTAATTATATTCTTGGACAGAAGATGGCAGGCAGAATGCAGCAGACAGTTGTTGTGGATTATCAAAGTAACATAGAGCGCGAAAATCTTGAGTATTCAAGGATTGAATATGAGCAGCAGACACTTGACCTGCTGTAATTCGGCTGTGATATATGACAATAATGTAACAGCTGCTAATATGCCATGTATTGGATGATATTGGAACGGTAAACTTTTTTGACAAGCACTATATGCTGTGATAAACTTAATTATGTATGTTTAACTTTCTTTTTGAAAAGGTGGCGTTATCGTGGATAAATACGAATTCAATATAAAATTAGAACAGATTAAGAAACTCGCAGCCAGAAAAGATTACAAGGCGGCAGCAGCTATTGCTAATTCCATGGATTGGCGCAAGATGAAGGATTGGGCTACACTTGCAACAATAATTAATGTTCAGGAAGCAGCAGGATACATAGAGGAAGCAAGAGATACTGCCATACTCGCATATAACAGGAACCAGGGCGGAAGAAGGCTTGTATATAAGCTTACAGAGCTTTTTATCAGACTTGGACAGTTCGAGGATGCGGAAGATCTGTATGAGGAATATGTTCATATGGCATCACATGATGTGAACAGATTTATTCTTGAGTATAAGCTCCGCAAGGCAGAGAATGCGCCGGTAGATACTCTTATCGAGATACTTGAGGAGTACAAGAGCCAGGAGATAGACGAGAAGTACATGTATGAGCTTGCACAGCTTTACAGCTATGCCGGCATGTCTGATAAGTGTGTTCATATATGTGATGAGATTATATTGTGGTTCTCTGACGGTGAATATGTTGACAGTGCAATAAGGCTTAAGCAGAAGTATGCTGACATAACGGCTACACAGCAGAAGATATTTGAAGAGGCTGTCAGAAAAAAGGATGCACCGGATGCGGATCAGACAAAAGAGCTGATATTTGCAAAAGAGCATGAGAAGATCCGATACAGTGATGAGATGGAAAAGGAGCTTGAGGAAGAGTACTCACAGGATGAGTATGACGAATATGATGCCGGATACGGGGACGCAGTATATGAGGATGACCGGCAGGCAGACAGCAATCTGCCATCTTATGAATATGAAGATGATGAGGAAGATGACGGCCCTGCGATGGATCTTATCCAGAACAAGGCTGACGAGAATGCCAAGAATTTTTTTCGTGCGTTAATTAATAAGGCTGCCATGAGTGCAAAGGGCGGCAGTGCTGATGATGAAGATGAGGAAGAAGAGGATGAGGAGACTTTTGTCGACTCGCAGGCAGACAGTCAGGAATATCAGGATTCATCATATGAAGATGATTCGGAGTATGACAGCGATGATACGGATGAATACACAGCCGGATCAGATGATGCACAAGATGTGGATGATGCAGATGATGCGGATTCATCAGGTGCGGATGACAGAGCTTCAGCATCCGGCAATGAAGGAATAGAAAAAGCAAAGCAGTCGCTTAATGAGCTTATTGCAAAGGCAAGACAGAATCTTGAAGACAGTTATGAAGATGTACGTCAGGCAGATGCGGAAGAGCGAATTGCCAAGACAGCAGAGCAGATAGAGGTTCCTGTAAGGGAATACAGCATATATGACACGCGAAATCTTCAGGCAGAGCTTGCAAAGAATCTTGATGAGATTATGAATTCAGATACTGCGCCTATTACACCTGTAAGTCCAATGCCGTCATTTATGAATAGTGACTTTGGCAGTGTTCAGGATGAGACTGACAAAGACAGTAAGAATGATAGTGACGGTGACAGTGCTAATACTGATGATGAACAGATAGAAGGCCAGATGAGCATTGCCGACTGGGTAGAGGCTGTACAGGAAGAAAAATACGGCAACCGGGAGACAAGGGAATTCTCCAAAGAAGAACTAGAGAGAGAGCTTGCAGCAAGGGAGTCCAAGGAAGAGGCATATGACAGGCTTATGGCAAAGCAGAAAGCGGCAGCTGCCAGAAGCGGTGTACCTTTTGATGAGGCAAGGGCAAGAGATAATGCCAATCAGGAGCTTATGCTGCAGTCGGTGAAGACAGACCTTGCAATCAGAACAGGTAAGGCAGCAGCACATATTGAGACGGATGCTGTAAAGCAGAAGGAAGACGGAAGAATATGGCTGTATGCGTACAAGAGCAAGCTTGCAAAAGACAGGGAAGAAGCAGCGGCAGAGGAGCAGCGCAGGGTGTTAGAGCAGAGGTTCTCTGATGAGGAACAGGAGATGCAGGCACAGAAGGTCATGGCAGATGAACTTGCCAGAGAGGTAAGGGAAGCTATGGATAACAGTGCTGTATCACAGGAGCAGGACTCACAGGAACCGGTTTCTGATGCAGAAGATGAAGAATACGATGACAGTTATGATGACGTATATTCGGAGGAAGAAGAATACTCAGAAGATGACTATGACGATGAGTATCCTGAAGATGAATATTCGGAAGACGATGAATACTCAGAAGATGACGAATATTCAGAAGACGATGAGTATGATGAAGATGGGGAGTACGAAGAGGACGAGGAGTATGATGTAGAGCCGATTGAGGAAGAAGAGCCATCAGGCGTAAGGGCATTATTCCATTTTGGCAGAAAGAAAAAGTCAAAGCCGGTTGAGGAAGAACCGGAAGAAGACGAATATGAGGAAGAATATGAAGGCAGCACTGATGAAGAAGAGCCTGAATATGACGAATCAGAATATGATGATGGAGAAGAGGCGTTTGAATTGGAAATCCCAAAGGAAGTACGTAAGTTTTTCAACAAATATAATGATATGGATGGCGTAACCGAACAGCTGGCAGAGTATTTTGACACTGTCGGTGATGAGATAGGCCAGAATACATCGGAGAGAGGCAATATCATTATCAGCGGTAACAGGAGTGCTGATAAGACAAGTCTTGCCAAGAATATTGCGAGGGCACTTAACCAGCTGTATCCGGAATATCCTAAGAAGATTGCTAAGACTACCGGTGAGAGTATTAACCAGCGTGGAATCGCCAAGTCACTTCCAAGACTTATAGGAACGGTTCTTATTGTAGAAGATGCGGGTTCAATTGTTCCGAAGAGAATCACGGAGCTTCTTGAGGTCATGAAGCAGGATACAGGCGGAATGATTGTAATACTGATAGATTCAGATACAGAGATTAATGTTCTTCTCAGTGTTAATCCTGATCTGGCAGAGAACTTTAACCACAGAATAGTTATCAAGCAGTATGCGGTTGCAGAGCTTGTTGACTATGCAAGAAAATATGCGGGCAAGCGCCAGCATGTTGTAAATGATGATGCACTTACACTTCTCTATATGAAGATTAATAAATTAAGCAAAGAAAAAGAGTATGTAAGGACGGATGAAGTTAAGGAGATTATAGACAAGGCTATTGTCAAGGCAGAACGACGTGCTTCGAGAAGATTATTCGGAAGGCATGTAAGACGTGGCGGAGAATATTTTGTGCTTACCGAGTCTGATTTTAAAGATTGATATAAACTTGTATAACAAGGAGGATTTACAATGAACAACAGTGCGATTGACAATTTGTCAGTTAACGCAATACGTGTATTATCAGCAGATGCAATCCAGAAGGCCAATTCAGGACATCCGGGACTTCCACTCGGTGCAGCACCTATGGCATATGAGCTCTGGACAAAGCATATGAATCACAATCCTAAGGATCCGGAATGGAAGAACAGGGACAGATTTATTCTTTCGGGCGGACATGGTTCGATGCTTCTGTATTCACTGCTTCATCTGTTTGGATATGGTAATCTGTCAGCTAAGGATCTCTCAGAGTTCCGTCAGTTTAATTCACTGACACCGGGACATCCTGAATACCGCCATACAGTTGGCGTGGAGGCAACAACAGGTCCTCTTGGTGCCGGAATGGGTATGGCAGTAGGTATGGCTATTGCAGAATCTCATCTTGCAGCTGTATTTAATAAAGACGGATATGATGTGGTTGACCATTATACATATGTTCTCGGCGGAGACGGCTGTATGATGGAAGGTATCTCATCTGAGGCATTTTCACTTGCAGGTACACTTAAGCTCGGCAAGCTCATAGTTTTCTATGATTCCAATAATATTTCAATTGAAGGAAGCACTGATATAGCATTTACAGAGAATGTGCAGAAGAGATTCGAGGCATTCGGCTTCCAGACAATAGATGTTGCTGACGGTAATGACCTTGAAGCAATAGGCAGGGCTATTGAGGAGGCAAAGGCTGACCAGACACGTCCTTCACTTATTACGGTTCATACACAGATTGGTTATGGATGCCCGGCTAAGCAGGGTAAGGCAAGCGCACATGGTGAGCCGCTCGGCGTTGAGAATGTTGCGGCACTCAGAGAGAACCTTAAGTGGCCGTTAGAAGAAAGCTTTGCAGTACCGGAAGAGGTATATGCTAATTACGCACAGTATGCAGCTAAGGGAGCAGCCAAGGAAGAAGAGTGGAATAAGCTCTTTGAGGAGTATTCTGCAAAGTATCCTGACATGCGTAAGCTGTGGGATGAATATTACGGAGACAATGCAGAGCTTGATAAGCTCTTTGCATCAGATGAATACTGGGCACGTGGTGAGAAGCCGGAAGCTACAAGAGGTATCTCGGGCCGTGTGCTTAACGAGATTAAGAAGGTAATGCCTAATCTTATCGGTGGTTCAGCAGACCTTGCACCATCTAACAAGACTAACATGACAGGTATGGGCGATTATTCAGCACAGGACAGAAGCGGATGCAATATGCACTTTGGTGTAAGAGAGATTGCAATGGCAGCTATCGGCAACGGAATGATGCTTCACGGAGGACTGCGTGCATTCGTGGCAACATTTTTTGTATTCAGCGATTATGTTAAGCCTATGGCAAGACTTTCAGCGATTATGGGAGTGCCGCTTACATTTGTACTCTCACACGACAGCATAGGAGTAGGAGAAGACGGACCTACCCATGAGCCTATTGAGCAGCTTGCAATGCTTCGTTCACTTCCTAACTTTAACGTATTCAGACCATGTGATGCAATTGAGACAGAAGCTGCATGGTACGCAGCAATAAAGTCAGACAGGACACCTACTGCACTTGTACTTTCAAGACAGAATCTTGCTCCGATACCGGGAAGCAGCAAGGATGCACTTAAGGGCGGTTATGTAATCGATGATTCAGCTAAGGAAGTCCCTGATGTAATTCTTATGGCATCAGGTTCAGAAGTAGAACTTGCAGTAGAGGCTAAGAAGCTTCTTGCCGGTGACGGAGTTGATGCGAGAGTTGTAAGTATGCCATGTATGGATATTTTTGAGACACAGAGCGATGAGTACAAGGAGTCGGTTCTTCCTAAGGCATGCCGTAAGAGAGTTGCGGTAGAAGCTCTCTCAGACTTTGGATGGGGAAGATATGTGGGACTTGACGGTGCATATGTCACAATGCATGGTTTCGGAGCTTCAGGTCCATCTAAACAGCTTTTTGAATATTTTGGATTTACAGCAGAGAATGTTGCAAATGTTGCAAAGAGTCTCTAATTAATTGGTTGAGAAATTGGGCCATATATGCTAAAATATCAGTATATTAACAGTATCAGCATACGCTGACCCGGTGAACGGCCAATGGGTCAGGGATGGGTATACAATTATTAGGAGGGCTACATAATGGTAGGTAATGTTATTGTTGGACAGTCAGGAGGTCCTACATCGGTTATCAATTCAAGTCTTGTAGGTGTATATAAGACAGCTAAGGACAGAGGAGCTAACAAGGTGTATGGTATGCTCCACGGAATTAAGGGATTACTGGACGGACAGTATGTCGATCTGTCAGAACATATTAAGACAACACTCGACATAGATCTTCTTAAGAGAACGCCATCTTCATTCCTCGGTTCATGCCGCTATAAGCTTCCGGAGATTTGTGATAACAAGGAAGTTTACGAGAAGATATTTGCAAAGCTTAAGGAACTTGAGATATCAGCATTCTTCTATATTGGTGGTAACGATTCAATGGATACTATCAAGAAGCTTTCAGATTATGCTATATTGATTAACAGTGATATCAAGTTTATGGGTGTTCCTAAGACTATTGATAATGACCTTGCAATCACAGACCACACTCCGGGATACGGAAGTGCTGCCAAGTTTATCGCAGCATCACTTAAGGAGATTATCAGAGATGGTCTTGTATATGATTACCCGACTATCACTATAGTTGAGATCATGGGACGTAACGCAGGATGGCTTACAGCAGCTGCAGCGCTTTCACGTTCAGACGATTGCGAAGGCGTTGATATGATCTATCTTCCTGAGAAGGTATTCGATATCGATGATTTTATGGAGCAGGTTAAGAAGAGAAGTGCTACAGGCAAGTCTCTTGTAATCGCTGTTTCAGAAGGTATTAAGGTTGCAGACGGAAGATATGTATTCGAGCTTGCAGACCATGTTGAGTTCGTTGATGCATTCGGTCATAAGCAGCTTGCAGGTTCAGCTAAGTTCCTTGCAGATAAGATTGGCTCAGAGCTTGGAATTAAGACAAGAGCACTTGAGTTCTCAACACTTCAGAGATGTGCAGCTCATATGACATCACGTACAGATATAACAGAGGCCTTCCAGGTTGGCGGTGCTGCTGTTAAGGCTGCATTCGAGGGAGAGACAGGTAAGGTTGTAGTACTTAAGAGAGTATCTGATGACCCATACATCTGCATCACAGAGACACATGATGTTCATAAGATTGCCAACATCGAGAAGAAGATTCCTCTTGAGTGGATTACAGATGACGCATATGTAACAGATGATCTTATCCATTACATCCGTCCTCTGATTCAGGCAGAGCTTTCACCAATCATGGTTGATGGTCTTCCAAGACATCTCAGACTTGGTGATGAATAAGATAATAATTGTTGAAGATTGGGGCTGCATATATTAATTATATGCAGTCCCATTTTTAAAGTATGGAGTTAAAGTATTCGGGAGGGAATATGTCAGAGAAAATATTACTGTTTGAAGTATCACCTACTGTGAGTGCCAAAGTTCAGAAAATAGCATCACAGATGCGGATTAAGACTAAAGTTGTAGGCAAAGCGGAGTATGGAAAAACAATAGGAATGATTGCTGAAACAGATGATGCGGTAAGCAGCACAGGTACAGAATTTAGTCCGGATAAAAGCCTTATGGTAATGTGCGGACTTACGGAAAAACATATGGACAGACTGTTGTTTGCATTGAGAAGGGATAATGTTGACATAGGATACAAAGCAATACTTACAAAGACTAATGCATCATGGGGTGTATCCAGAATGTATGCCCACATGGAGCTTGAGCATAAGCTGACACATTAATACGGCGGGTCAAGATTCTTCTGTATGCGCTTGAGAAAGTCATAAAGCTGTTCAATCTCCTCCTTGGAGAAGCCTTTGGTTAGCTGCTTGTCCATTTTTTTAAAATAAGGTACAAACAGCTCAAATGCGTCTCGTCCCTTGTCAGTTATGACAAGCTTCTTAAGACGTGCATCTTCGGGACATCCTACACGCATTATAAGCCCGTGGCGCTCCATAACCTGAAGTGTATTAGTTGCTGTGGCGCGTGATATATCGAATTCATGCTCAATGTCGCGCTGGAATACATCTGTATTTTTGTGAGCCATAAGGTATCCCAGAATATGGCACTGAGGCTGTGTGAGGGCTTCTGACTTGCCGACCTCGCTGATAAAGCAGGATATATATTTGTTAATTTTGTTGTGAACAACACGAAATTCATGACCAAGTCTTTTCTTCACGCGAATCTCCATTCATATGCATCAGATTTTAAGCAGCTTTCATTTTAATTTGTAATATGGCGGATGTCAAGCAAAGGTCACAAAATGTACACAAATAGCGGCTTGACATTAAAAAAATATTGTATTATTGTTAGCACGCTAACATATTGATATTATTGAAATCTATTGAAAAGGAAGTGGAAGAATATGATTAAAACGCTGGCGGCACATATTAAGGAGTACAAAGCAGCTTCAATTGCGACGCCTATATTCATGATTCTTGAAGTAATCATGGAGACAGCGATTCCCGTGCTGATGGCATCAATTATTGATAAAGGTGTCGAAGCGGGCAACATGAAGCATATATATACGGTTGGTGCAATGATGGTTGCTGTCGCGGCACTTGGACTGTTATTCGGCGTGCTTGGTGGCAAGTATGGCGCCAAGGCCTCTACAGGATTTGCAAGGAACTTAAGAAAGGCAATGTATGAGAACATACAGACATTTGCATTCTCTAATATCGATAAGTTCAGTACGGCAGGTCTTGTAACGAGACTTACAACCGATGTAACCAATGTACAGAATGCATATCAGATGATTCTGAGAATGTGTATGAGAGCGCCGTTTTCACTTATCTGCGCGATGGTAATGGCATTTATCATTAATGCGAGACTTGCAAGCGTATATCTGATAGCAGTCATAATACTCGGCGGAGCGCTTGTGCTTATTATGAGCAGGGCAACGAAGTATTTTGGAATGGTGTTTGAAAAATACGATGACCTTAATGCAAGTGTTCAGGAGAACATATCAGCAATCCGCGTTGTCAAGGCATATGTACGTGAGGATTATGAGAAGGATAAGTTCAAAAAGGCGAACGGCAACATTTACAATATGTTTGTAAATGCCGAGAAGATAATTACGCTCAACGCACCTCTTATGCAGACAACGGTCTATACATGTATCCTCTGCATAAGCTGGATGGGTGCTAAGATGATCGTGGGAGGCAGCCTGACCACAGGTGAGCTGATGAGTCTTCTTACATATTGTATGAATATCCTGATGAGCCTTATGATGCTCTCGATGGTATTTGTAATGATAACGATGAGTGCGGCAAGTGCAAGACGTATTACTGAGGTGCTTAATGAGAAAACTGATATCTGCAATCCTGAAGAGCCTGTATATGAGGTTGCTGACGGAAGCGTAAGGTTTGACCACGTTAATTTTGCATATGGAAAGAATGCCGCAGAGCCTGTACTTAAGGATATTAACATCAGTATAAATGCAGGCGAGACGATTGGCATTATCGGCGGAACAGGAAGTGCAAAGTCAAGTCTTGTCAACCTTATAAGCCGTCTGTATGACGTTAATGGCGGTGCCGTATACGTCGGCGGAAGGGATGTAAGGGAATATGATATCGAGACATTGAGAGATGAGGTATCGGTTGTTCTTCAGAAAAATGTCCTTTTCTCGGGTACTATTCTTGATAATCTCCGCTGGGGCAATAAGAATGCAACGGAGGAAGAATGCAGACGTGCCTGTGAGCTTGCGTGCGCGGATGAATTTATCGAGAGATTCCCTGACGGATATAAGACATATATTGAGCAGGGCGGAAGTAACGTATCCGGCGGACAGAAGCAGAGACTCTGTATAGCAAGAGCGCTGCTTAAGAAGCCGAAGATACTTATTCTTGATGACTCTACAAGTGCTGTTGATACGGCGACGGATGCCAAGATAAGAAGAGCATTTGCAAAAGAAATTCCCGATACTACCAAGATTATTATTGCACAGCGAATCTCAAGTGTTGAGCACTGTGACAGAATAATTGTGCTTGATGACGGAGTGGTAAGCGGATTTGGTAATCATGATGAGCTTATGAAGTCTAATGAGATCTATCGTGATGTATATGAGTCACAGACCGGTGGCGGCGGTGACTTTGATGAGCCGGGAAAAGTATGAAAAACAGATTACAATCTGTAACAGATTGATATCTGATTTTTATACGCAAGATTTGTGCTTATGCACAAACTTGATATGCGCAAAAGGCAGCGCAGGAATGGAGAATAATGTGAAAAATCAGCCTGATATCTGATTTTTCACACAGCTATTTGTGCCGCAGGCACCACAAATAGCATCTATCGCAGAGCCAAATCTGACATTTGGCTCGCGATTCCTCCGGCACTTTGTGCCTGCGGAATGGAGAATAGTATGGCAGAGAAAGTACGTGAATTCAAGGGCGGACCGGGAGCGAGAGGCCGCGGACCAAGACCAAAGGTAGCTAATCCCGGCAAGCTGTTTAAAAGAATCATGCAGTATGTCATGAGAAGATATACTGTTCATATTATAGTAGTTGTCATATGTATATTTGTCGGTGTACTTGCCAATGTTCGCGGTACACTCTTTATGCAGACGCTTATTGATGATTATATACTCCCTATGATGGGAAGTGCAGACCCTGACTTTGGACCGCTTCTTGCTGCAATGGCAAGAGTAGCCGTGTTCTATGCGATAGGTGCGCTGTCGACATGGGTTTACAGCAGAATCATGGTTAATGTTACACAGGGAACATTAAGAGACCTCCGTCAGGATTTGTTTTCTAACATGGAGGGACTTCCTATAAAGTTCTTTGATACACATGCACATGGCGATATCATGTCAATATATACTAACGATATTGATACGCTCAGACAGATGATAAGCCAGAGTATGCCGCAGCTTCTTAACAGTGTAATTACGGTTGTCAGTGTATTTATAAGCATGGTAGTGCTTAATGTCCCGCTGACGGTTGTTACATTGGTTATGGTTGCAGTCACGCTTACATCTACCAAGACGATTGCCGGAAGGAGCAGTAAGTACTTTATTGCACAGCAGAAGGAGCTTGGTAAGGTTAACGGCTATATAGAGGAAATGATGGACGGACAGAAGGTTGTCAAGGTATTCTGCCACGAAGAGGAAAGCATAGAGAACTTTAACAGACTTAATGATAAGCTCTGCGAGAGTTCATATAATGCCAACCAGTTCGCTAACATCATGGGTCCGGTAACCATGCAGATCGGTAACATAAGCTACGTTGTGTGTGCCATGGTCGGTGGTGTTCTTGCACTTAACGGCTTTGGCGGATTCACTCTTGGCGGACTTGCAAGTTTCCTTACATTTAATAAGAGTTTCAACCAGCCTATCAACCAGATGAGCCAGCAGCTTAACAGCGTTATAATGGGCCTTGCGGGTGCAGAGCGGGTATTCAGGCTGCTTGACGAGGTTCATGAAGAGGATGAGGGTAATGTAACCCTTGTAAATGCAAAGCTTGAGAATGGTGTTCTTACCGAGACTGACGAGAGAACTGAGATGTGGGCATGGAAAAATATCCGTAAGGACGGAACGGAGGAGCTTGTCGAGCTTAAGGGTGATGTTGTATTTGATGATGTTGATTTTGGATATAACCCTGATAAGATAGTCCTTCACGGAGTTAATCTGTATGCGACACCGGGGCAGAAGATTGCATTTGTCGGCTCGACAGGTGCGGGAAAGACTACTATTACCAATCTTATTAACCGTTTCTATGATATTCAGGACGGTAAGATAAGATATGACGGAATAAATATAAACCACATTAAGAAGGATGACTTAAGACATTCGCTCGGAATAGTTCTTCAGGATACGCATCTGTTCACGGGAACAGTACGTGATAATATCAGATACGGAAAGCTTGAGGCAACTGACGATGAAGTTATTGCAGCAGCAAAGCTTGCCAATGCGGACAGCTTTATCAGAAAGCTTCCTGACGGCTACGACACTGTGCTTAAGGGTGACGGAGCTAACTTGAGTCAGGGACAGAGACAGCTTCTTGCCATTGCAAGAGCCGCGATAGCAGACCCGCCGGCACTCATACTTGACGAGGCGACAAGCTCGATTGATACAAGAACAGAGCAAATCGTACAGGACGGAATGGATAAGCTTATGAAGGGCAGAACAACATTTGTAATTGCCCACAGACTTTCAACAGTGCGTAACTCAGACTGCATCATGGTGCTTGAGAACGGACGGATAATAGAACGTGGTAATCATGACCAGCTCATGGAGCTTAAGGGAAGATATTACCAGCTGTATACGGGAGGACTGGCAGCCAGCTGATTGCGTGGCGGCATAAAGGACGCCGCAGCAGATATATGTGGGGACGCCTCAATGTTTTACTTAACTTCGGCGTACCCCACATATATCTGCTGCGGCTGTTTTATTGCGTAGCGACAATTAATCTAAGCTCTACACAGCGCATCGCAAAAGTATGACGCAGCGAATGGAATAGAGATTATAATATAAATACAGGGAGATAATCCGAAGGTAAGTAAAACGTTGAGGATTATCTCCCTGTATTTATATGGTATTCTGCCGAATCGTCCGATACTCTGCGATTACGCTGCCTTATCTATTACCTTTATCTGACTCCATTTGCCACTGATAAATCTTGCGGTAAAGCATATTCCACGTACAAACCAGTCACATGCCATGCCTATCCAGACGGCAATCGGGCCGAAGCCGAATACGCGGCAGAGGATTGTAACTATAAGAACACGGCAGGTCCACATTGTGATTGACGATACAATCATTGAGAATTTAACGTCACCGGCGGCACGCATTCCGTATGCAAGACTGAATGAAAATACCCATGGAATAGGCTTTATTATTGATACGAAGGTAGACATTTCTATAAACATCCGCGTACTCTCAGGTGTCATGTTACCAAGCACTGCAAGCGGTCTTGTTGCAAAATATGTGAGGGCGCATGAGATGATAAGTGCAACCTCGGCGTATTTGGCAAGCTTTATTATGTAGCGCTTTGCCTCGTCAGGTCTGCCGGCACCCATGCACTGGCCGACGATGGTTATTGTGCCGAGACCTATGCCGATTGCGGCCATACTGTTGAAGGATTCAAGAATCGTCTGCATGGCGTTGGCGGCAATGGCATCCGTTCCGAGTGTAGATACGGTAGACTGGATTGCAAGCTTACCGAACTGAAACATTCCGTTTTCAATACCGGTAGGTATTCCGACACTTAAGATGGTGCCGATAAGAGCCCATTGAGGACGCACTGACGAGTAATTATTGATGACAATCTCCTGCTTGGGCTTACGAAGACTGTAAAGTACGACAACGGCACAGAAAGCACGTGAAACAAGTGTTGGAATTGCGACACCCTCAACGCCGCAATGCAGTCCGAATATAAGGATTGCGTTACCCACTACATTTACAACATTGGCAACCATTGAGATTGTCATTGGATATTTGGAATTGCCGCATGCGCGGTAAAGTGCCGCACCTGCATTGTAGAGCGCGATAAAAGGATACGAAAATGCCGTTATTACAAGATAAGTAAGTGCATTAGTCATGATTGCCGGCTCAACGCTTCCGAATATTAATGAAAGCAGCGGTCTCCTTAATATTACTGCAAATGCTGTAATTATCAGTGAGATTGCAAGCACTGCAAGTAAAAGCTGCTGGCCGGATTCGTTGGCTTTTTTGTGGTTGCGGCTTCCGATGTACTGTGAGCATACTATCGCTCCGCCTGTTGCAAGTGCTGAGAATACCTGTATGATAAGTGTGTTTATCGAATCTACAAGCGATACCGCTGATATTGCAGTTGGGCCTACGGTACTGACCATAAGTGAGTCCATCATGCCCATGACGGAATTAAGAATCTGTTCTATTATGAGCGGTATGATTAATTTGAAAATATCCTTATTGCTGAACATACTTTTCCTTCCTGTAATAAAACTTTTCTGTGACTAAAACTTTCCTGTAACTAAAAAGACGGATGATAAACATCCGCCTTTGGTTTATCTGTGTCTTTTTCGGTTATATGATCTCCTGCGGTGCTTTCTCATCTTATTATCATGTGTGGTGTCGATTATCTCGAAGATTATCAGAACCACAATAATGATAATTATAACATGCCATATATTGATGACAAGGCACTTTTTTTGGCTCACTACAGAAGAAGTACTCTCTTGAATATAAGGGAGATTGGTATCTTTGGTGTCGGACTTCGGAGTTGTAACGAGCAGCGTGGCTGTTCCGACTCTGTGACCGCCGTAGTTGAATGAAAGATCTGCTGTGAAGTCATAGTTATTATCAGAGGCTTCAATGTTCTCAGAAACAGATATATCAATATCAGTAATCGAGGCACTCTGAGGAATATCCACATAAGCCGAATCCATGGAGAATGATATTCCGGCATTGCCAAATACATTGGAATTGTAGTAGTTGGAGCTGTTAAATAGTGAGCTTACATCACTGCTTGATATCGAAGCTTTTTTAAAATTATTGAATCCGTAATCAAACAGAGCTTTGGAATCAACGTATCTTGATGCGTCATCCGATTCGCGGAACACAACGCATATAAGCCTCATATCATCTTTCTGCGCAAATGTGATAAGAGTATATCCTGACTCATCCGTAAAGCCCGTCTTACCGCCTTTGAAATACTCATACTGATATCCGTTGCCATTGGCCATTCCATGACGCTGCCTGAAGTAACGCGTCTCGGCAGTCTTGTTGGTAGGCGGTATGCTGTAACTTACGGAAGAAGATATCGTCATGAAAGTAGAGTTGTTAAAGCATGCGCGTCCGATCATTGCAAGGTCATAGGCCGTTGTATAGTGATTGGTGTCTGAAAGACCGTTAGGGTTGTTAAAATGTGTGTTAAGTGCACCAAGTTCCCTGGCACGTTCGTTCATCATATCAGAAAATGCAGGAATGCTTCCGGCGATGTATTCGCCAATTCCGTAGGCAACTTCATTGGCCGACTTAAGGAGTGTGGCGTACAGTGCCTGTTCCATGGTGAATTGCTCACCTTCGCGGGTGCCTGTGTTGGCCTCATCCCACTTATAGCTGTTGGCAGCTGCTTTGGAAAATGTTATCACATCATCAAGTGAACTGTTCTCAATTGCAAGAAGTGAAGTCATTATCTTGGTTGTACTTGCGGGATATGCACGTGAGTGGGAATCCTTTTCATATAAAATGGCGCCTGTGTCTGCATCTATAAGAATGGCACTTCCGGCAGATATCGTTGGTGACGCCGGCCATTGATTATCAGAACTGCCCTGGGAATTGTCGGTTGTGTTCTGCACAGTGCCATTGCCGGCTGACGTTGCAGCATTGGAAGCAGAGGTTGAGGCAGTACTGGAAGCAGTGGTTGAAGCTGTGGCAGCAGTAGATGCAGTTGTCTTGGAATTAGAGTTTGTGGCGCTCTTTGTGGGTGTAGGTGCTGCGAGTACTGAAAATGCAGCTGAAGCTGATATTGTCACCGCACAAAGCGATACAGCTGTTGAACGCAGTAACATTTTCCTGATATTATGTAGCTTTATTTTATTGAAGTTCATTTTGTTAATCCTCATTATTAATTGTGATTCTGTTTTAAGGCTATCTTTAAATTATATTGTAAAATGAAAAAACGTGCAATAGCACATTTGGTTTTGGTGGACTTTTGCTGAGATTTCATATAATATAGATTTTATCGTATTGATTATAATGATGTCGGGGCTTTTGACCCGGTATCATTATAATGTATTTATTTTAAATCGAAAGGAATTGAATATGCGTCTTAGAAATGTACCCGGTGCAAGGGATGTTATGGAAGAAAGCGGTTTTGTATTCACTGAACCGGCAGGGATGAGCGGAACATGGAAGGAAGTCTTTGGTAATGATAATCCTATTTATATAGAAGTCGGAATGGGAAAGGGACAGTTTATAACTACTCTGGCCGAGCAGAATCCGGATATTAATTAT
Organism: uncultured Bacteroides sp.; assembly: GCA_945865495.1. Classification (GTDB taxonomy): domain Bacteria; phylum Bacillota; class Clostridia; order Lachnospirales; family Lachnospiraceae; genus Bacteroides_F. The sequence goes on from CAMBEF010000002.1 coordinate 19,866, forward strand.
GTAGGAATTGAAAAGTATTCAAGTGTGCTTCTTCGCGCTGTAGAGAAACAGAACGAGAAGCAGCTTCCTAATCTTAAGTTCATAAGAATGGATGCGGAGAATATAAAGGATGTATTCGGTGAACATGAGGTTGGCCGCATTTACCTTAACTTTTCAGATCCGTGGCCAAAAGACAGACATGCGAAGCGCCGTCTGACATCAAGACAGTTTTTTGACAGATATGATTATATTCTTGCTCCTGACGGAGAAGTACAGTTCAAGACAGACAACGTGGATCTGTTTGACTGGTCACTTGAGGAGATAGGTGAGACAAAATGGAGACTTACAGCCCAGACGCATGACCTCCATAACGATGCGGTTCTTAATGAGGGCAATATCATGACGGAATATGAAGAGAAGTTTTCTTCAATGGGTAATCCAATCTGCAAGCTGATAGCTGTAAGATAGACCTGGGATATATCCGTGTATTTTTTACATGATGCCGGGGCAAAAGGTCAGAAACCGCATGAGTCTGCTATTAAGTGGGTGAAAGACCTTGTGCCCTTTTTGGGTAACCGTTATTCCGGAAGATGCATATAATAATGTAACATCGTTAATCAGTGCAATAGGTATTATGATGCGCAGAAGATTCTATAGCCGGATGGATTTGTTCATGTATAAGAATTGCAAATTCAACAGATGCTTAATAAAAATGAAAAATTCTTATCGCGAAATCTACAAAATTATTAATTCTGATCCCTGCTGTACCAATCCCAAACCGCTGAAAAAGCGCTAAAACAGGGGCTTTGCGGGGAATTGTACAAATTGTGTCAAAAAATTTTAAAAAATTTTAAAAAAGTACTTGCATTTTTTGAAACCATCATATATAATAACCATTGTGTTCAGCAAGTGAACAAAACATGAAAACTTCCTGAACAGTAAAATTTATCACATGCGCTTCTAGCTCAGTTGGTAGAGCACCTGACTCTTAATCAGGGTGTCCAGGGTTCGAACCCCTGGAGGCGCACTAAGAAAAGCACTGTTTTTGCAGACGTAGGAGCTGCGGGGGCGGTGTTTTTTGTTTGCCTTTTTTAGGGGGAGAAGAATCAGGGTGTTTAGGAGGGTATTATAATGAAAAGAAAAATGTTATCGGCAATGGCATGTGCGTGTGCAATGATCATTATGACAGGCTGCGGTGTGGCTAAAGGAAATGGCAGTGAAGGTGATAATGTGGAGAATAACGTCAGTACAGCACAGGTTACAGCTTCAATGGCGGCGCAGACAACAGCAGGAGTGCAGGGCAGCACGGTAAACGCAGTGTCAAAGCAGCAGACAACGGAAGCGTCATCAGAGCTTGTGATGTATGTTACAACGGCAGAGAGAAGCCTTAAGGTGCTCGGTGGATATACAATGGATAACGGAAGTAAGAAGGAAGTAACAAAGCAGCCGCTTGCAGACGGATGTACTTTCTATAATAATAACGGAGAGCAGATTGCGTATAAGGATTTTGCAGATGCTGTAGAGGCACAGGCTTCGGGCGCCGGTGTTGAATGTAAGGTACAGTATGAGGGTAAGCAGATTATTAAGGTTTCAATACTCGACAAGGCTGTTAATACAGGTGCGTCAGGAGAGATTCCTTCGACACTTTATCAGCATATGGGAAAATAAGCATATAAGCATTTTTTAATTAAAAACAGCATTTGAAGTATATTTTAGGTTGCGCCGTTACATTATTTACAGACACAGATACAGTGATGTAGATAAAGGGATGGTGGCGCATATGAAAAAAATATATTTTCTTATAATAGTTATAACCGTGTGTATTATTGCAGGACAGAACAGGCACGGATATGAATATGTACAAAAAGAACCTGCGGCGAGTGAGGCGTATACGGTTAATACTGGGGAGACGTATATTGTGAGCCCTGAGGAAACAAATGCAGTGAGCACTGAAGAGATGTATACAGTGAATGCTGAAGAATCATATATTGCAGAGCAGCAGTCCCAAAGGAAGATATCCTGCTGGGGTGACAGCATGATGGAAGGGTACGGAAGCAGCGAGGCATATGTGATGACGAACAGTGGAACAGTAGACATAAGCTATTACACTGCACCGATGGCGCTTGAGGCACTGACAGGGCTTAAAACATATAATTTCGGAGTGAGCGGCGAGACATCAGAGGAGATTGCGGTCAGAGCCGGTGGAATAACATTATATACGGACAGAAACATTTACATAAGCAGTAAGAAAAGCACAACCGCAGTGCTTGTTGATGGCAGCGGACAGGCTGTTATGATGAGTGATTTCAGCGGATATGGCAGTGAAGATAATGATATGCCTGATACATGCTATATTAACGGAAGGCTGTGCCGGGTAACTCAGGTGAGGAACTCGCAGAGGGTAAGGATACAGCTCTGTGATGAGGGTGACGGCAGCGGATACATGTTTGTGCCAAAGGGTACTGCTGTTATTCCGAAAGCTGCGGTTGGCCATTCGGATGATATAATGATTCTTGAGATGGGAAGCAACGGAGGCTGGTACGGAGATTACAGCCTTCTTGTGGAGCAATACAGACAGATTATTGATAACAGTGGATGCACGGACTATATAATTGTTGGGGATACAGATAACCCCGGAGAATCGCTTGCTGATGTAATGCAGACGCAGTATAATTCAGACGGGACATATGTAGGCACAGGCGATACTATGTGGGAGGCTGCACTTAGGGAAGCATTTGGAGAGCATTTCCTTAATATGAGAGTGTATATGCTTGAAAATGGGCTTGCTGACTGTGGACTTGAACAGGCACCTTCTGATGCGGCTGCATATGAGATGGGCTATATACCGGAGCAGCTTAGAAGCGATTGGACGCATTTTAACTCATACGGATATTACGCCAAGGGAATGGGAATATATCTTAAGGGCGTGGAATTGGGGTATTGGCAATGAGAATATTACTTGCGGAGGATGATACATCACTTGCGAGGGCAGTGGCAACAATCCTCAAAAAAAATAATTATTCGGTTGATGCAGTTGGTGACGGAGAGGCAGTGCTTGAATATCTTGAGGCCAAGATATATGATGCTGTCATACTCGATATTATGATGCCTAAGATGGACGGAATTACTGCACTTAAGAAGATAAGACAGAGCGGTAATATGATACCTGTGCTGCTGCTTACGGCAAAAACGGAGATAGAGGATAAGGTAGAAGGACTTGATACGGGTGCCAATGACTACCTTACGAAGCCGTTTGACACAAGGGAGCTTCTTGCAAGGCTGCGTGTTATAACGAGGACAGTGACACAGCAGGACTCATCCGTACATGCAGGTAATCTTAAGCTTGACACCAATACATGTATTCTGTCATCGCCTAAGGGAAGCTACCAGCTTTCCAATAAGGAATACCAGATGATGAAGATGTTTATGTCGAATGTCAATCAGGTTATTTCGGCAGAACATTTTATGGAAAAAATATGGGAGAGCGATTCTGATTCAGAGCTTAATACGGTGTGGACATACATATCGTATCTCAGACGCAAGATGGAAGCACTTGAAGCGGATTGTAAGATAGCAACTAGAAGAAATCTTGGATATTGTCTGGAGGTTAATCAATGAAAATAAAGATGCGCAACAGGATTAATGACAGAATGATGTTTAAGATAAGGATGAGATTTGTGCTGGCAGCAATGTCAGCACTTATTGTTATGCAGGCAGTAATCATATTTTTCAGTGTATATAATTCGTATAGCAGAATGGTGGCAAAATCGGATTCGGTCATAGCGGCTGCGTATGAGGGAATAAAGTCGGGTGCAGATAATATTGATGCAGACGGACGTTTTTTCTGGGTCAGTACAGATAAGACAGGCAGGGTTACCGATATAAATACAACTTATAACAGCTCGGTAAAGCCAAAGGCGGCAGCAAGGTACTACAGGGATGTTATTAACAGCGGTAAGGAAAATGGATTCTACGAAGGCTACAGGTATGCAATATATGAGTCTGACGGAATGACAACGGGAGTGTTTCTTCTTAGGAGCGCCAATATAGACATGCTCAGGAAAAATGCGGTTTCAATGGTGCTTATATCAGCATCGGGGCTTGGTATAATGCTGATTATACTGATATTTGCGTCGGGAATAATTGTAAAGCCTATGGAACGCGGATATCAGAAGCAGAAGGAATTCATCACATCCGCAAGCCATGAGCTTAAGACACCGCTTACGGTTATTATGGCGGATACCGATATTCTTCAGATGGATGATGAAGATAATGAGTGGGTTCACGATATAAGAGTGCAGGCAGACAGGCTTACGGGAATGACGAACAGCCTTGTAAGCCTGGCGAGGCTTGATGAACGCGGAGAAAATATAAACAGGATTGAGTTTCCTATATCTGATGTTGCGCAGGATATAGCAGGCTCCTACAAGGCGATGGCGATAAGCTGCAACAAGGAATTTGTATGTGATATAACTCCGGAGCTGTCATTTAACGGTGATGAAAATGGAATACGGCAGCTATTTACTATACTGCTTGACAATGCGTTTAAATATTGCAGTGACAACGGAAGGATAGAGCTTGAACTGAAGAAAAACGGCAGTGCCATAAAGATATGCGTGCGTAATAATGTGCCTTCGGCTGCCGATATAAATACTGACAGGATGTTTGACAGGTTCTACAGGGCTGATGCAACGGCAGCCGCTGTTAAGGGCTATGGGCTCGGACTGTCAATTGCAGCCTCAATAGCTGCCGCACACAGAGGCAGTATGAGGGCTTATGCCGAGGGAGACAATGTGATAGCAGTTGAGGCGGTTGTTAAATAATGGATTTTAAGCTTAAGATATCGTTAAATATGATCAGGTATGGAGGATTATAATGAAGCTTTTACTTGCTGAGGATGAGAAGGAGCTTTCCAATGCACTTGTGGCTGTGCTGAAAGCAAATAATTATATAGTAGATGCCGTATATGACGGAGCAGATGCATATGATTGGGCAGTGACTGACGATTATGACGGAATTATACTTGATATAATGATGCCGAAGCGCAACGGACTTGACGTGCTTGCGCAACTGAGAAAGGATGGCATAAAGACACCTGTGCTGCTGCTTACGGCAAAGTCGGAGGTAGAAGACCGTGTGCTGGGACTTGATACGGGAGCCGATGATTATCTTACGAAACCATTTGCAATGAAGGAGCTGCTTGCAAGAATACGCGTAATGACGAGGCGTACGGCATCATATGCGCCTGATACGCTTGATGTTGACGGAATGAAGCTTAACCGCGAGAACTGCATGCTTGAGTATAACGGCGGCGAAGTGCAGCTTGTTAACAAGGAGTACCAGATGCTTGAGATGCTTATGAGGAATAAGGGCAGGCTTGTCTCGTCAGAGCAGTTTATTGAACATGTATGGGGTTATGAGACTGATATCAATGTAAATGTTGTCTGGGTCAATATATCCAATCTCAGGCGCAAGCTTACACAGATTAATGCTCCGGTTGAGATTAAGGCTGTGAGGGGCCTTGGCTACAGGCTTGAAGGTACAGGAGAGCAGAACGGAGGGCAGTAGGTTGATAAAACGTCTTCAGAGGAAATTTGTAATGATAACGGCATTGTCTGTTGCAATCGTAATGATAGTGCTTCTTGCCGGAATTAATGCCGCTAATATGATACAGACCGAGCAGGATTCGGACACGATTCTTCATATGCTAAGTGACAATGACGGAAGATTTCCGGATAATAATAAGGATTCAATGAAGGTAAAGACGGGCAGCCTGCAGCAGGGTAATCCACAGGATAATATGCAGCAGAATAGTCCACAGCAGGACAATCCGCAGCAGAATGATGTATGGCAGAAAAACGGCAGCAGGCCGGGAGCACTTGCGTCCCCTGAGGCTAAGTTCCGTACACGCTATTTCTCTGTATATATTAAAAATGACGGCACCTGTGATATAAATACCGACAGCATAGCGGCAGTATCCCAGGATGGCGCAAGGCAGATGGCTGACAGCGTGCTCAAGGGAGGAAGAACGGAAGGCTACAATGGTAATTACAGATTCAAGGTTACCGTAAAAGATGACGGGCAGCTTATTGTATTTCTTGACTGCGATGAGAGCCTGCGTACGATGCGCAATTTCGCCCTGCTGTCGGTGATTATAGGGGCGGTATGTCTTGCGCTCGTCACAGTACTTGTGATGATATTCTCAAGGCGCGCAATAAAGCCGGTGGCACAGAGCATAGAAAAGCAGAAAAGATTTATAACGGATGCCGGACATGAGATTAAGACACCGCTTGCAATAATATCTGCCAACGCAGAGGTTATTGAGATGATGAATGGTGAGACTGAGTGGACGAAGAGTATCTGTAATCAGGTTGAGAGGCTGAATGTCCTGGCCAAGGGCATGCTTGAATTAAGCCGTATGGATGAGATGTCCGAAAAACCTCAATTTGTAAATGTTAATCTGAGCGAAACGGTTCGTACAGGCACAGACGGCTTCATGGCGATGATGCAGAAGAAAAATATTACATGCAGTACCGATATAGCTGACAATGTATGTGTTATGGGAGATTCGGGAAGACTTGCCGAGCTTGTGTCTCTTCTTATTGACAATGCAATAAAGTATTGCACAGAGGGCGGAAGCATGAGTGTGAAATTGTGGATAAACGGGCGCAAGGCAGTATTCTCTGTGTACAATTCTTATGACGGAGAGCTCCCGGACGATATGAATAAGCTTTTTGACAGATTCTACAGAACAGACGAATCACGCTCAAGAAGCACGGGCGGCTATGGCATAGGTCTTTCGGTGGCACAGGCTATCGTGCAGCTTCACAAAGGAAAGATAAGCGCAGAGAAAAAGGATGGCGGCGCATGCTTTACGGTGACGCTTGCGCGAGCGTAGAGGGAGTGTGTAAAATTTATTTTACACAAAATTCTAAAATTAAGTTTCAATTTAAGTTTGTATTTTATAGTGGATATATGGAAAGGAAAACAACCATATATCCACTTTTTAAATATTTAAAATAAGAGACAGGAGGCTTTATGAACAACATAATGACATTTAAAAGGCGCGAAATAAAATACCTTCTGGATGACGATGTGTATAACAGTCTGAAGGAGCGTCTGAAGGCAAGGCTTGTTGAGGATGAGCATGGCAGGTCTACGATATGCAACATTTATTATGATACTCCCGATTTCAGGATTATAAGGAAATCTCTTGAAAAGCCTGTGTACAAGGAGAAACTCAGGCTGAGAAGCTATGGGACGGCAGGAGCGGAGGATAAGGTTTTTGTTGAACTTAAAAAGAAGTACAACGGAATCGTATATAAGAGGCGTGAAACGCTGACGCTCGCACAATCTGATGAATATCTTGCAGGTCACACGAAGGCACCTTGCGATACACAGATTTTCCGCGAGATAGACTGGTTCAGGGATTACTATGAGAATCTGAAGCCGGCGATGTACATTTCATATGAGCGCGAGGCATACTATTCGCTTGAAAATCCGGATCTGAGGATTACATTTGACCAGAATATTATGTACCGCTCATATAACTTAAGCCTTGCGGCAGGAGTTGAAGGTGAGAAAATACTTGAACCGGGGCAGCATCTTATGGAGCTTAAGGCCGGCGGAGCAATTCCGGTGTGGCTTACAAGAACGCTTGATGAGCTGGGGATATACCCTACATCATTTTCAAAGTACGGAAGAGCGTACTTAAGTCAGGTAGGTTGAGATGCGCAAAAGGTAGCGCAGAAATGGAGGATAGTGTGAAAAATACAGATTGATATCTGTTTTTCACACAGCTATTTGTGCCGCAGGCGCCACAAATAGCATTTATCGCAGAGCCAAATCTGACATTTGGCTCGCGATTCCTCCGGCACTTTGTGCCTGCGGAATGGAGATTAATATGACAACAATTTTTCAATCAATAGCAGATACAACAACAGGAACAGTTACGATTCAGACATTTTTAATATGCATAATAGCAGCGGTAGCGCTTGGCGTGGTGATAGCCGCAGCGCACATGTACCGCAACACATACACAAAAAGCTTTGTGGGAACGCTGGTGCTTATGCCTGCAATAGTGGCACTTGTGATTATGCTTGTAAATGGCAATCTCGGCGCAGGAGTTGCGGTTATGGGTGCATTTTCACTTGTTAGGTTCCGTTCGGTGCCGGGAACAGCGCGTGAGATTAACAGCATTTTCCTTGCAATGGCAGTAGGTCTTGCCTGCGGAATGGGCTACATCGGAGTAGCAGTGGTATTTGTGATTATTATGGAGCTTGTAAATGTTATTCTCACACTCAGCAGCTTTGGCGACAGACCTGAGCTTGAGAGAAGCTTAAGAATAACAATTCCGGAATCACTTGATTACACAGATGTATTTGAAGAGATATTTGATAAGTATGTTACAAAATGCGAGCTTGTAAATGTTAAGACTTCAAGCATGGGAAGTCTGTTCAAGCTTGAATACCGAATCAGGCTTAAGGATTCGGGAACAGAGAAGGATATGATTGATGAACTGAGATGCCGCAACGGTAATCTTGAGATTATGTGTAGCAGGGCGGCCAATCAGGCAAGGGAGGAATTATAATGAGAAAGATATTTGTAAATAAAAATGCAGCCGCAGCGGTTGTCATGTCAGGTGCGCTTGTCATGACAACACTTGCAGGCTGCGGACAGACAGGCACTACAGGAAGTGCCTCGGATACTTCTTCAAACGGCGCATACATTACAACGGCTGTATCGGAAAATCAGAAGAAGATAGAGCTTACAGATTCCAAGGTTGATATCAATTTTACCGACAGGGACAAAAGCGGCGAATATGATGAAAACAGCGCGGTAAAGATTACACTTAACGGCAACAGTGCCGGTGTAAGCGGCAGCGGAGTAAGCGGCAGCGGAGTAAGCATAAGCGGAAGTACGGTAACAATTACGGCAGCGGGAACATATATTATAAGCGGCTCTCTTAGTGACGGACAGATTGTTGTTGCGGCATCAGATTCAGACAAGGTTCAGCTTGTACTTAATAATGCTGAGATTAATTGCAGTACAAGTGCCGCAATATATGTAAAGAGTGCGGATAAGGTATTTGTAACACTTCCGGCAGGCACAACAAGCAGCCTTGGAGGTGGCACTGAGTATATCCAGACAGATGATAATACGGTTGACGGCGTAATATTCAGCAAGAGTGATCTCACGCTTAACGGAACAGGTACTCTTAAGATTGATGCCGATTACAAGCATGGAATAGTGACAAAAGATACACTGTGCATAACCGGAGGAACATATGTAATTGATGCTGTTAAGACATGTCTTGCAGGCAAGGACGGAATTAAGATACTAGATGGCAGCTTTACTCTCACGGCAGGCAACAAGGGTCTTAACTCAGGCAACGATGACGATGCCAAGGAAGGCAATATATATATTGCCGGAGGAGCATTTACAATTAAGTCAGAGGATGATTCAATACATGCGGACGGAAGCTGCATAATCGCCGGAGGAACATACACAATAGACGCGGGAGATGACGGAATCCATGCGGATTACGATACTATAATCACAGACGGCAACATAACAATCACGGACAGCTATGAGGGAATTGAAGGACGCAGGGTTACTGTAAGCGGAGGCACAATTAATCTTACGGCAAGTGATGACGGAATAAATGCAGCCACAGGCGGAAGCTCAGATGAACAGCAGATGCCGGGCGGACAGAAGGGCGATTTTGGCGGATTTGGCAGACAGAAGGGGGCTGGCGGACAGTCACAGGATGGACAGCAGCCACAGGAAATGCAGGCACCGCAGGACGGACAGCAGCCACAGGAAATGCAGGCACCACAGGACGGACAGCAGCCACAGGAAATGCAGATGCCGCAGGACGGACAACAGCCATCAGGAATGGACATGGGCAATAAGGGTCAGGCACCGGGAAGCCAGTCTGCATCCGATGATGATGTATATATAAAGATTACAAGCGGAACAATAACGGTCAATGCAAGCGGTGACGGCATTGATTCAAACGGCAATCTCTATATTACAGGTGGAACAGTATATGTTGCAGGCCCGACAAGTAACGGTGACGGTGCGCTTGATTATGACGGAGAGGCCTCAATTACAGGCGGAACACTCATAGCGGCAGGCTCAAGCGGAATGGCTCAGGGCATGGGAAGCAATTCAACGCAGTGCTCAATACTTGTCAATCTTTCAGAGACAATAGCAGCAGGCTCAGTTATAAGTCTTAAGGATTCATCAGGAAACGTGCTGATATCATGGACATCACCTAAGCAGTTCTCAAGCGTTGTGATAAGTACGGCAGAACTTGTTCAGGGCAGCACATATACACTTGTGACAGGAGATACACAGACAGAGGTAACACTCAGTTCGGTTGCAACAACAAGCGGCAATGCTGGATTTGGCGGCGGCTTTGGAGGTGCCGGCGGACGCGGCGGCAATGGAGGCGGCAGACGTTAATGCCGTCAGGCAGGAATATAGAAGCAGAAAGCTCTATCCTCAATGGATAGAGCTTTTTTTGCGGTACTGTAGAGGAGACTCTCCTGTTATTCTCCGGAAACAGTCACTGAAGTAGCTGCTGCTGGAGAAGCCGGCTTCTGCTGCGATGTCAGATATCTTCATATTAGAGCCGGTCAGCAGTATGCGTGCATATGCAATCTTCTCATTCAGAAGAAAGACAGAGTATGGCGAGTGGAGGCAGTTGATAAATGCCTTTGAAAGATGTGACGGCGAGACGTTCACGGCTGCGGCGGTCTCTCCAAGGGAGGGGTTATCACGCAGATTGGCTTTGACATATTTTATTGCGTCAGCAAGCTCGCGGTGGCGTTCTTCAATATTCATCAGATTAAACCCACCAACAGTATGCTCGCGCAGTACGGTTATGATAAGTTCGTTGAGCATTCCCTTAATGAGAAGCTCGGAATAATTATTATAATGCTTCCATTCGTCCTCAATCCTCATAAGTATTGAGTAAACCTTTTTTCCGGTCTCATTGCCAAGGCGGATAACATGCTCGGAGCATAATGCATCAAAGCTGCTTTGTCCAATAGTGCTGATAAGCCCGTCAATCATACTGTCATTAAACTTCAGCAGTATGCGCTCATATGAAGAATCTGACACATAGGTAGTGCGGCGGTATAGATGCTTAGGTATAAATACAATATCACCTGCCTGCGTTATCGTTGTAAATGTTGGTGTATATATAAGTCTTTCGCCGCTTATCATATACGAAATCCCATAAAAATCAGTGTATTCCTCAGCGGATGACATCTCATAAAAAGGTTCGCGGATCTGCCTGTCATAATTGAAATTATATCCGGGCTTTAGCGGAAGTGGCATAGCGTACTCCTTCCTGAATGATATGTTATGGAAATGTGCTGCAAAACTGAAAAATCAGCTATAAATAATTATATCACACCCACTGCCTGAAATCTAAAAAAATGCAATAAAGCAGACTGAACTATGAAGAAAAAATGCAGACCGTTGTGTTATAATAAAACAAAATATTGTGCGAAAGGAAATACACACCTATGGGGAACAACGGAAGATACATGGCAGGAAAGATTCTGGAGGAAGTAGGCAAGGCTGTGTGCGGCAAGGAAGACAGTCTTGAACTGATAATGAATGCGATAATTGCGGGAGGACATGTTCTCATTGAAGATATTCCCGGTGTCGGTAAGACAACGGTTGCGGTAGCATTTGCAAAGGCAATGCGGCTTGACTATAACAGAGTGCAGTTCACACCTGATATACTGCCTTCGGATATTATGGGATTTTCAATGTATGACAGGGAACATTCACAGTTTGTATATCAGCCCGGAGCAGCAATGTGCAACGTATTTCTTGCGGATGAGATTAACAGAACATCATCAAGGACACAGGCGGCGCTTCTTGAGGTAATGGAAGAGGGAACGGTAACTGTTGACGGCAATACGAGAGAAGTTCCGAAGCCGTTTTTTGTAATGGCAACAGAGAACCCGGTAGGCTCGGCGGGAACACAGATACTTCCCGAATCACAGCTTGACAGATTCATGGTATGCATGTCGATGGGATATCCCGATGCAGCCAGTGAGATAAATATACTCAAGGGCAATACAGGACGTAATGCGATAGATATGGTTGAGGCTGTTGCCAACGGTGATGATATAGAGCTTATGCAGAGGGAGGCATCGCAGATATTTGTTAAGGATGCACTTTATCAGTATATGGTGAGACTTTGCAGTGCTACAAGAAAGCATCCAAAGATAGAGCTTGGAGTAAGTCCGCGAGGAAGCATAGCATTATGCAAAATGGCAAAGGCAAGGGCATACATGAGAGGCAGGGAATATCTGATACCTGAGGATGTAAAGAGTGTTGCAGTTCCTGTGCTGTCACACAGAATAATTATGACAGGTAATGCAAGAATGGAAGGCCTTACTTCAGAGAAGCTGGTGAAGAGTCTGCTTGTGTCTGTGCCGGCACCTTCAATCAACAAATAAGATAATAACGGAGGTTAGCATGACCAAGAGATTAGCAGCTTACATAATTCTCCTTGCGTCTGTTGTATACATGTCACTTCTGTATGAAGGCGAGGCAATGACATTTCTGATTGCATTCGGAATATTGCTGCCGGTAATAATGGCTGTGATTGTCATAATACAGAAGAAAGACATAGAAATTGAATATCTCTCAGGACGTAACATAGTCGGCAAATCAGATATCGTTGAGATTGAAGCTCTGGTAAAATACAAAATAATGCCGCTACAGCTTCTTCTTCCGGTACACAGAATAAGCGTAGGCGGAAAGTGCATATGTACGGACAAATCTGAGAAAAAGCTGTCGGTGTCATTTGAAAAGCAGGAGAACGAACAGTATGCAGAGACGTATAAAAATGAGCGACAGATATTGAGCCTTACGGATGTGACAGCGCATTACGGAGTGGTAAAGATAGAGCTCAACAGGGTAAAGATGTATGATTATATGTCACTTTTTGCAATAGGTCTTCCGTTCAGATATTCCGGCGAGGTGTTCGTATTTCCACAGGACAGACCATTAACCATAGATATACGGAGTCTTAAATCAAATAACGGCGTAAGAATAGATAACATTTGTATAGAGAGCAAGGGACGTTCACAGGAGAGCATTAATGACCCGCGTGAATATCGCCCGGGAGATCCGATGAAGAGGATTCACTGGAAGGTAAGCGCCCGGATTGACAAGCTTATGGTGAAGGAATATGCGGGACTTATGTCCTCTAATATACTTCTGCTGATTGACGGAATGCCGAAAGCTCCGCGTGCGGAATATATCAAAAACGGCATGGCGAGCAGGAGTATGTTGGGAAAAATCATAACCAATAAAAGAAAAGCTGCCAATACAACAGGCAGTGAAGAGTTTAACAGCAAAAAAGATAAATGGATTGAGAATGTATTTCTTATCAGCAGCGCACTTGACACGCAGTTTGGTGTATATCATATCGGCTGGATGCAGGACGGCGTCTTTTCGGATTATAAGATAGAGAGCCGGCGCGATTATTCGGATGCTATGCAGACATTTATACGTGCGCAGCAGGACAGAAAGATAGGCAGGCTTGATAAGAAAGACGGAAGTGCTATGCGCGCAAATATATATGGCAGATATACAACGGTGCTGGAATTCACGCCGGACGGAGTTGTCCGTGTAGAGGGTGAAGAGCTTACAGGCCTTGCATAATATCAGCGGAATGGGGATTCAATGAAGAAAAACGGAAGCCTTGGAAGGTATGCACATTGGGGAAGCTGGCTTGTCCTTACGGCATGTGCGTGCGCAGTGTCAGTCGGACTTGAGCGGTTTGTGGTGTTTCTGACAAAAGCATATTGCAGTAAGATAATAATGGATTGCGCAAGCATAATAACGGTTGTCATACTTGCGTTTATATTTAATCTGATGAGAGCATTTATTGTAAGCAGGGAAAAAAGTGTCCGCAGATACACAATGCCGGTAATTGCACTTCTGTTTGTATTGTGGGTATTGGCGGTATGGTATCTGTTCCGGGCTGATTGCAGTAATTTTCTGGATGCATCTGTTCAGGAAATTGTTCCTGTAATAAACAGTTATTATCATGTGCATATACTATATAAGACCGTAAGCGGAATAGGCTATATGAGTCAGACAATAGGTGCGCTTGTACTGCTTGCACCGATTTATGCGGTAATTACATGGGAGATAATAATGAAGCTTAAGTCAGCAGTTTCATTGGCGGTATTTGGAATATTGTTTGCTGCGTCACTTATGCTCGGACTTGTTCCGGATATTCTTCCGGTTGCCTGTATGCTTGTCGGCGCGATTGCCGTAATACCTGCATCACAGGGAAGAACGAAGGGGGCATATGAGGCTGCAATACTTGGCGGTATAGCTGTTGTTGCTGCTGTTATTGCACATTCGGCAGGTACTCCTATGGTAAATGAGGCCATGAAGACAACGGAGGATACCAAGGTGAAGGTTGCTTCATTCTGGAATGACGGAGGCGGCAGCAGATGGAGCATTGACAATCTTTTTCCGTCACTTGCGTCAGGAGGTGTCAACGGAGGACAGCTTGGAAAGATTGCCGGCTTTACATACACGGATAAGACCTATCTTGAGATTAAGGTAAATATAAAGCCGGAGGGTCCGGTATATATGAGAGCATTTATCGGCGGTGATTATACAGGGGACAGTTGGACAACTGCTGATGAAAGCCGTGAGCATGATGCAGACAGGATTGCGCATGCTGCATATGAGCAGATTTACAGATACAGACGTGATTCTATAGGTGAAAGCAATATGGAGGTAAGCCGTGTAAGGGCATCAGACCAATATGTGTACAGACCATATGCGGTTGCGGAGGATACATATCCTGCGGCATCACAAACGCAGTATTCGTATACATTTTATCAGAACAGATGGCCTCTGGGAGTGTATTATACTGGAGCGCTGAATGATACTTCGATGTCACAGCAGGAGAAAAGCTATCGCAATTATGTGTACAATACATTTACAAATGTGCCTTCAATAGGGCTGGATACGCTTAAGGATGAATGCCGCCGTGCCAATACGGGAAGCTTTGAACTGGCATATAAGTTCATTGTGACAAGGCTTCAGCAATGTACATACAATATGGATGTTGGCGTAACACCGGAAGATGCGGACTTCATTAATTATTTTCTTTATGACAGACATGAGGGTTACTGTACACATTTTGCATCTGCGGCAGCAATAATGTTCAGAATGGCAGGCTATCCTGCACGCTATGTGACAGGATATGTTGTTGACAGGGATGCATTTAACGAAACAGGATATAATGAATATACTGCGGAAGTGAAAGACCGTAAGGCTCATGCGTGGACGGAGGTCTATCTTGACGGAACCGGCTGGGTTGTTGTTGATGCGACACCGGGATATGTGAATAACAATTATGCAACGGTATACAGTATAACATCATCAAAGGCGGTGGCTTCCAATGTGTCAGCGGGAAACACTGAGCAGCAGACAGCCTCAGGTAATGGCGGTACAGACGGTGCCGGAAGAACAGGAGCGGATGGGACGGATTCATCTGACGGTGCAGATTCCGGTGACGCAAGTACAACGGATGGCAATGGAACAAATAACGGCGGCAATGGGGCATCCGGCATCAATACAGACGGCGGGCAGAGCATTGGCGGACTTGTAATTCCTGCTCCGGTAATGAAGGTGATAAAAGCGGTATTGCTGCTTCTGGCGGTCTGCATTGCAATATTTGTGGCTGTGGCAGCAATAATGGCACTGATATATGCAGTGATGCGCACTATTGTCACACGAGGGCTCAGGCTTCCTGCACGCGGAGATTATAACAGCATAGTTGAGAAAAAATTTCATTGGCTGTATAATATTGCTTTAAGCGCAGGATTACCGGATAATATTAATTCAGCAGGTGCAAGGTTCATCAATATGTTCACGGAGCATTTTGAGAATATTGACAGGTCAGCATATAAAGCGGTAATTGATATAGTAAGGCGTGCCAATTATTCGGATGATAAGATATCCAGGGCAGAAGCCGATAAGGTGCTGCAATGCTGCAAAAAGATGCTTATACATGAGGAACGCAGGCTGTCGCCTGTTCAACGCTGGAAATTATATTTTAATATATTATCAGGGCGCGGCAGATAGATAAAAATTGCAAAATTATGGAATCAATGGAGGTTAATTATGAAGGTTATTCTTGTAAATGGAAGTCCACACGAGAAGGGCTGTACATATACGGCACTTACTGAGGTGGAAAAGACTCTTAACAAAGAAGGCATAGAGACAGAGATGCTGTGGCTTGGCAATGAGCCGGTCGCAGGCTGTATCGGATGCGGAGCGTGCCTTAAGAGCGGCAGATGCTTCCGTAATGATGTGGTTAATACATTTATAGAGAAAATGTCGCAGGCAGACGGATTTGTATTCGGAAGCCCGGTTCACTTTGCATCAGCCTCAGGTGAGCTTACAAGCTTTATGGACAGAGCATTCTACGGAAGAGGCAGCCTTGTTGCGGGCAAGCCGGCAGCAGCAGTTGTAAGCTGCAGACGTGGTGGCGCAACGGCAGCATTTGACCAGATTAACAAATATTTCTCTATTTCAAATATGCCTATCGTTACTTCACAGTATTGGAATCAGGTTCACGGCAACACGCCGGAGCAGGTTGTTCAGGATGAGGAGGGTATGCAGACGATGCGTACACTCGGAATGAATATGGCATGGCTCCTGAAGTGCATTGAGGCAGGTAAGAAGGCCGGAATTGACAGACCGGAGTATGAGAAGAAGATTGCGACTAATTATATAAGGTGATGGGGTGATTTGTGTGTGGCCCGCGGCGCCCGCTCCCGCTACGATGCAGACGCAGCGGATACTAATGCTGCAAAGGACGCAGCATAAGTACCGGCGTCTGCATAGTGCGCCGCAAACCACACACAAATCACAGCAGGATTACGCGGGGCGCGGCTTCTGCGAAGCGCGCCGGGTGGGGGTGCGTGCATCTTGGATGCACGGCACCACCCACCCCTAGCCATGCGCTATATTGGGGGCGTGAATGAAGTGAGATTTTGGCGGGGAGAGATGTGAGATGAGGTGTGGTTGGATGCGCACAGCGAGAGCGTGCCTGCGTTGCCTTGCCGCCCTTCAGGCGTCACCTGCCGAAACACTTGCTCACAAATCACACTTTTTCAGAAGGGAGACACACAACATGAAGGTTCTGGTTCTGTCATGTGCCACCGGCGGAGGACACAATGCCTGTGGTGCGGGAATTGCGGAAGCACTGACGGATTGCGGTCATGTGGCTGATTTTATGCCTAATTATCTTGCTTTGCACGGCAAGCTTGTGGACAGGGCTGTGTGCGGCGCATATGTCAAGAGCGTCAAGGTGTGTCCGGCGGCATTTCGTGGTGTGTATCACATCGGAAGAGCTGTAAGCACATTTAACCATAATATCAATATAAAGTCGCCTGTGTACTATGCTAACGCGGGTATGGCGCAGCATCTTGCGGATGTGATTGAAAATGGTCATTACGATGCCATTGTGATGCCGCACCTCTATCCGGTTGAGACGATTACATGGATGAAGAGGAATGGCTACAGACTGCCGCTTACGATTGCGGTTGCGACGGATTATACGAGTATTCCGTTCTGGGAAGAGACCGACAGTGATTATTATGTCATACCGCATGAGGACTGCATGGAGGACTTTGTAAGACGCGGAATCGACAGGGATAAGCTGATACCTCTCGGAATACCTGCTCCAAGGGATTTTATTGCGGATAATACACGCACTGCAAATGATATATGCCGTGACATACTTGTCATGGGTGGAAGCATGGGAGCTGGCAGAATGTCACAGATTGTGGGAGAGCTCCGAGGTGAGCTGATAAAAAACGGACTGCCTGAGTGCAGCATAACTGCAATATGCGGCAATAATGGAAAGCTTCACGCGAGAATGCTTGAAAGCTATGGAACTGACAGGCATATAAATGTTCTCGGCTATGTCAATAATGTTTATGATTACATGAATAAATGCGATGTAATATTTACTAAGCCGGGCGGTCTTACAGCAACACAGAGTGCGATAATGAGGATTCCGGCAGTATTTATGGAACCTCTGTCAGACTGTGAGAAGGCTAACAGTGAGCTGTTTGTAAGGCATGGAATGGCAATAGCGCCAAAGCGTGAGAATCTTGTAAATGAAGGCGTGGCACTGATAAAATCATGGAGCAGGCGGCAGCAGATGATAGAAGCCCAGAAGCTGTGCATCAAAGGAAACTGCGGCATGGAGCTTGCTCACATAATTGAGGAGTTATGCAGATGAAAGTTATGCTGATATTTGCCATAGCCGGATATGTATGCGGAAGCTTTATGTCGGCATACTATATACCGCAATGGCTGTATGACATGGATGTTGCCCTGGTGAGTGATGACGGGAATCCGGGGGCTGCAAATGTATTTAAAAATGCAGGCGTGCCGTGTGGTATATTGGTGCTTGTGGCAGATCTGCTCAAGGGCTATCTTCCGGTGCATATGGCGCTTAATTATATACCTGAGCAGTCAATGCTCATAATACCTGTGCTGATTGCGCCTGTGCTTGGTCATGCATATCCGGTGTTCAGAAGGTTCAGGGGAGGCAAAGCAATAGCAGTGTCATTCGGTGTGCTTATCGGTCTTGCGCCGGACTGGGTGCCTGCGCTGTGCCTTGCATTTTTCTATATATTGTTTTCGGCGGTCAGGCTTAACCCGCATTCCAGACGGTCGATAATAACATTTACATGCTGGTGGGCAGCGCTTGCTGCAATGAGATATGATAAGAGTGTGTGTATTGCCGCCGTCATAATCTCTGCGGTGGTTGTGCATAAGCATATACGGGCAGAAAAAAAGTCATATGATATATGTAACCGTTGAAAAACGGCGATATATCATATGACTTTTTTAAATTACTTTATTACCTTAATCCATCCCTCTGGAGCTTCGATACGGCCCATCTGGATGCCTGTAAGTGTCTCATAAAGCTTCTTGGTTACAGGACCCATCTCTGTCATTCCGCTTGGGAAGCAGAT
This sequence comes from uncultured Bacteroides sp., assembly GCA_945865495.1. Lineage (GTDB taxonomy): Bacteria > Bacillota > Clostridia > Lachnospirales > Lachnospiraceae > Bacteroides_F. The sequence goes on from CAMBEF010000002.1 coordinate 38,909, forward strand.
TTCCTTGCCATGATCAACAATCTTGCCGACAGGTGAGATAACTGCGGCTGTACCACAGAGACCACACTCAGCAAAATCCTTAACTTCGTCAAAGTAAACTTCTCTTGTCTCAGCCTTGAGTCCAAGGTAATGCTCAGCAACGTACATAAGTGAACGACGTGTGATTGATGGAAGAATACTGTCTGACTTAGGTGTTACAACTGTGCCATCCTTTGTAACGAAGATGAAGTTAGCACCACCTGTCTCTTCAACCTTAGTTCTTGTTGCAGCATCAAGGTACATGTTCTCATCATAACCTTCCTGATGAGCAGATACGATTGCATGAAGGCTCATTGCATAGTTAAGACCAGCCTTGATGTGACCTGTTCCGTGAGGAGCCGCACGGTCAAAATCTGAAACTCTGATTGTAAGAGGCTTAGCGCCGCCCTTGAAGTATGGACCAACAGGAGTTGTAAGAATTCTGAACTGATATTCCTCAGCAGGCTTAACACCGATTACGGCGTTGCTTCCGAACATATATGGACGAATGTATAATGTTGCACCTGAACCATAAGGTGGTACATAAGCTTCGTTAGCTTCAACAGTCTTAACAACTGCCTCAACAAACTTGTCCTCAGGGTAAGCAGGCATCTCAAGTCTTCTTGCTGAGTTAGCCATACGCTCTGCGTTGAGGTCAGGACGGAATGTTACGATATGTCCATCCTCTGTTGTGTAAGCCTTAAGTCCTTCAAAGCATGACTGTGAATACTGGAAAACACATGCGCACTCGTTAAGTACGACATTAGGATCAGATGTAAGTGTTCCCTCATCCCATGCTCCGTTCTTGTAATTAGCAACAAATCTCTTGTCTGTAGGCATGTAGGCAAATCCAAGATTGCCCCAGTCGATATCTTTCTTTTCCATTACTGAATCCTTCCTTTCGACTATATAAATAAATTATCTCAAGTATAAGTCACGAATTTAAGAATGTCAACAATTCTCTTGATTTGACATGATTTTAATAGGTAGAAATAGGAATTGACTTATCTGTATCATTTGTGTAAAATATCATTAAGAGTAATAGTTATTAATTTTAAAATAATAATAAAATTAAAAGGATTTAAAAAGAGGTGATGATATGGCAGCAATAAAACACAGCAGACAGAGGGACGCGATTTTTACATTTCTTATAAGCCGAAAGGATCATCCGACAGCGGAGGTTGTTTATGAGAATGTCCGCAAGGAATTCCCCAAGATAAGTCTTGGTACTGTATACCGTAATCTTACCCTGCTTGTTGATATGGGGCATGCAATTAAGGTTCCGTGTGATGACGGCTCAGTGCATTTTGACGGCAATGTAAGCCCTCACTATCATTTTGAATGTACGCGGTGCGGAGCGATAATCGACCTTATGAATATAGATGCCAGGAAGCTCATGGCAATAGATGAGATGGTTCAGGACGGATTTGACGGAAAGATTCAGGGACATCAGTTGTTTTTCAGCGGCATTTGTCCGGCATGTATAAAAAAAGAAAATAAAAGCAAAATAAGTGTTGACAATATTGATAAAAAATGATAAATTAATATCAACAACAAAACAGTAATCATTACTAATATGTTAATGATTGCGATAGAACATTTATGATTTTAAAGGAGGATAACAATATGAAGTTTGTATGTACAGTTTGCGGATATGTATATGAAGGAGATGCAGCACCGGCTGAGTGTCCGGTATGCCATGCACCTGCTGACAAGTTCAAGGTTCAGGATTCAGGCATGACATGGGCTGCAGAGCATACGGTAGGAGTTGCACAGGGTGTAAGCGAGGACATCATGGCAGACTTAAGAGCTAACTTTAACGGTGAGTGCTCAGAGGTCGGTATGTATCTTGCAATGGCAAGAGTTGCATTCAGAGAAGGATATCCTGAGATTGGACTTTACTATGAGAAGGCTGCTTATGAAGAGGCAGAGCATGCTGCCAAGTTTGCGGAACTCCTTGGCGAGGTTGTAACAGACAGCACTAAGAAGAATCTTGAACTCAGAGTTGCTGCTGAGAACGGCGCAACAGCAGGCAAGACAGACCTTGCTAAGCGTGCTAAGGCTGCTAACCTTGATGCAATCCATGATACAGTTCATGAGATGGCTAGGGATGAGGCCAGACACGGAAGAGCTTTTGAAGGCCTGTTAAAGAGATACTTTGGTTAATTGACAGCAGGATTTAATAGTCTGAGAGCCACTTAATATAAGGATTGGTAAAAGGAATGAGTACTTATGTGCTTGTTCCTTTTTTTGCTTGTGTTTTTGCCCGTACTCTGCTACAATCAACACAAAGCATATATTCTACAATTCAACAACGTAAGTTGATCTAATTTCTAATCTTTA
>CAMBEF010000003.1 GCA_945865495.1 uncultured Bacteroides sp.
AAGAAGCATGTAAGGACTTGGACAGTCAATCTCAAAATAATCCGATATATCCTCTTCAAGTACTGAAGGTGCAAATGGTCTGAAAGACTCTCTGTACTTAATCTTAAGGTTAAGCTTTGACTGCATCTTCTCACTTCTCGGGTCCGCAATGATACTTCTGTTGCCGAGTGCTCTCGGTCCGAACTCCATTCTTCCTGAGCATCTGCCGATTATGTTCTCATCTGCAAGAAGCTTTGCAACCTCCTTGTTAACATCTGCGCCATAATCATGATACTTATATCCGTTGTCATCAAGGAACTTCTTGATATAATCATGTGAATATTCAGGTCCGAGGTAGCTTCCCTGCTGTGAGTCATCAGGATCAACAACTCTCTTCACCCCATACTTTTCATATGCTGCATAGAGTGCACATCCAAGTGCTCCGCCTGCATCACCTGCTGCCGGCTGGATCCAGATGTTATCAAATACACCTGTGTTAAGCACCTTGCCGTTAGCAACGCAGTTAAGTGCAACACCACCTGCCATACACAGATTCTTCTCTCCCGTAATCTTCTGTGCATGCTTTGCGAGTGCAATAACTATCTCCTCTGTAACCTTCTGTGCTGAGGCTGCAATGTCCATCTCGCGCTTTGTTATCGTACTCTCCATCTCACGCTTAGGTCCGCCGAATAACTCAGCAAACTTATCGTTAGTCATATATTCATTCTTGTAATAGTCAAAATACTCAAGATTAATTCTGAAAGAACCGTCTTCCTTAAGGTCAATCAGCTTCTCCTTGATTACGTCATAGTATACTGGCTCACCGTATGGTGCAAGTCCCATGAACTTATAATCACCTGAGTTAACCTTGAAACCGCAGAATGCTGTAAATGCACTGTATATAAGTCCAAGTGAATGAGGATATCTTAATTCCTCAAGCATCTCAATGTGTCCGCCCTTGCCATGAGCTATTGTTGTTGTAGCCCATTCACCGACACCGTCAATTGTAAGTATTGCGGCACTCTCAAACGGTGAAGGATAGAATGCCGATGCCGCATGTGACATATGATGCTCACATACCTGAAGCTTGTCCTCCTTACCAAGTCTGCCAAAGCGCTTACGAAGATGCTCTGCTATCCAGAGTCTCTCAGCAAACATTCCGTCATGTGTACGCTCTATAAGGCCATCAGACTCACTTCCGAGTGCTTCTGCATTCTTAACAAAGCGGTCAAGAGTAAGCAGAGGGTTATCGTAATATACAACCGCATCAAGCTCCTCCATCTTCTTACCTGCTGCCTTAAGGCAATATATTATAGCATTCTCAGGTACTCGGTTGTCATGCTTCTTACGGCTGAAACGCTCTTCCTGAACGGCCGCAATAATTCTGCCGTCTTCAATTATCGCTGCCGCAGAATCATGATATAAAGCGGAAATTCCTAAAATATGCATGTTCTCTTAATCCTTTCTTGATGTAAAAACCACGTTTTATTATAACATACTCATCCTACAAGTTCAATCGTCACCGGCAGAATCCTGTCTGCTATGATACGATTGCCCGGTTCAAGAAGATGACAGTCATCCATGTACCACTTCATATTGTCATCCATGGCATCTGTGATATCAGTAATATAATCAATATCTTTTATGAGCCCTTTCATCTCTTCCGTAAGCTCTCTGTAATGCTGTGCCGCAGCATCTTCCAGGAGTTCTCTGTGAAATGATATCTGTCCGCCCTTACCCACATATGCGTTAGGCTGCAAGAATGCATGAAATGGTATTCCGAACTCTTCACATACTGCATGCATCATCCTTATGTTGTCCACCCAGTAACAAGAATATGGCTTTTTATTCTCAAGTCCGGCCGTAACCGCTTTAAGTGTCAGCTTTGAATCACTGCCTGTATTGCGGTAAGCCTTATTATTCACAACAAGCCCGGCATCAACGCTCCTGTCTGCTATCTCCTTCTGGTAGTCAAGGACAAATGGCGTGCTGCTCTCCAGCATCTTAATATCATTAATCCCGCTGTATGATATAACCGCATCCGGCTTCATCGGAATAACATCCCTTATGCATTTTATAAGCTCCTGTGTCGAATTAGCCGCAGCAATTCCTCCACAGTACACAACAGCATTAATTCCGCGGTCCGTCAGTCTGTGCTGCATAATCTCCGACCAGCTCATAACATTGGCAAATGTTGCATCCGTTGTACTTCCGCCAAGTGTAACAATAATCTTTTTCGGTCTGGAATCATCCGTATTGCTGTCAAATATTGTAAATCCCGGTATGTCATCTATTCTTGTAAATCCAAGATTAACGTCATACACATCAAGCAGCTTGCTGCCACCCGGAATATTGGCATTGCAGAACACGTGAAGCTGTTCCGGCTCAAAGCCCAGTTCAAGAAGTGCACCAAGTATCCTGTGCATGCGGTTAGACGCAATAAGTGCAATGTATATATCATCAGTATTCTCATACATAACACTCTCAACAGTCCTTACATCCCTGCCGTTAACCTTAACACCCGTATTCTCCGTATCGATATAATATGCCGCACCGGCACATCCCATTGATACAAGCCTTTTATCAAGATTAACTGCCGTCTCGTCACTTCCGCACAGTATAAGCTTTTTATTGCCAAGTTCTCTCTTAATATGCCTTGCGATAATAAGCTGCTGTGCAGCTTCAGGATTAACCCTGCCAAGGATATCTCCTGCAATCTGATTTAACTTTCCCATCGTTCTCCATTCCACCATATATATTCATATTGAGGTCATCCCCAACTATGATGTCTGCGCATTAATCAAGAAGCCACTGATTATTCTTAAGAAATTCTATGCCTATAGACGCACGGCACCACTTTGCCTCGTATATGTCGGCGTTATTCTGCATAATCGCAAAGTATCTGTCCATAAGCTTCTGCTCTTCGGCGCTGTATGCAAATGTGCCTTCAATTCTTGCAAGCATCTCTTTTACGACAGCCAATATCTCGTCATCAGTGTTTTTCTCAAATACAAAGCCATTATTGACATAATACTCAACAAGGTCTTTATATTCAGGATATGTCATCTCATACTCAAGCATCTGCCTGATTGTGAGATACTTTTTATTCTTAGTGTCAAATATCTTCTCCGGAAGAAGCAGGTCACGCTCAACAAATGTCGGACCATACGCATCTCCGCTCATTGTAAAGTACGGCAGATTAAGCAGAATCATCGGTCTGTCAAAAAGCTGTGCAAATGATATTATTCCCGAATGGTCACCCATAAAGAAATCTGCTTTGGAGTGGATATAAAGATCCATCCTTGCATCGTACTGCTTGGATGCATCTATAATTCCATTGCCAAGTTCATCTGCATTCTCATTGAGCCCAACATATACACATTGGATTCCGTTATTCTGGAGATAATCCACAGCCCTGTAATACGTTGAGGTATCACCGTTACGCACTCCTCCGAGACTTCCTCCCTTGGCGACACGGTTTCTGAAGCTTACATAGCGCCCCGTTACACCGATTTTCTTAAGATATTCATCCCCCTGACGCTTCTCTTCTTCACTGTATTCGATTGCCTTAAAGCCGCGGTAATCCACATACGCATCCTTAGAGCCGTCCGCCTCAAGGCTTCCCGGTGCAAAGCTGCTCCATGTTGTCAGATCTATCTCATCAAAATGATAATTCAGTATATACAGATAAAGTCTTATGTTGCTCTTATCCGGCACAAACAGAAAATCAAAAAACTTAGGCACCTCAGGATTAGGGAGCTTTACCTCGCCTCTCTGGGGGTCAATCTTTGCCGGCACCATAATATGCAGCTTATTGTCACAGTCTGCCTTATTATGCTTTGCAATAAGAAATGTCTGCACAAACGCGCCAAGCGCAAGATTAAAAAGGAAATGCACCTGTATGCCGTCCCTGCCCTTCATAAGCTCCTGATACTGCTGCTCAAGTGCCTGTATCTCACTGTCGGTATCGGTACCATTTACAAAGAGTTTTTCCTTATCAAGCACACCTGTATCGGCAATCTGCGCCTTAACGCTTGTAAGAAGACGCTGTGCCGCCTTTTTTTCACGTATTGCCGCCGGTATCAGTGCCTTTTTTATTCTGTTTTTAATTACAGTTTTTCTTTTTTCTATCATGTGACTCTATAATCCTATCCGTTATTCAGCCTGCGCCCTGTATATTTTACACATTCATAAGTGTGCTCGCATATTTGAGGACATTAACCTTCTCAACCGGCTTCTTGTTACCAACAATGTTAGCTGCAAGCGCCGCTGCAATATTACCCATGAAGGTTCCGATTTCCCACGGTGCCTCTACTCCCGTGCAAAGTGCGGCAAGTGAGAAGAATGCATCTCCCGCACCTATTGTATCCTTTGTCTTATTAGTAAGTGCAGGACATCTCATTATGTTCTCATTTTCATCAATGACCTCTGCACCCTGACCGCCCATAGTATGCCAGCCACAGCTATGCAGATGGTTAGACAGCATTGCAAGCTTCTCCTGATGACTTGCACTGTTATAATCGGAGAATGCGAGCTTAAGCTCCTTGTCATCGAGTGAAAATGCATCCGCACGCGTATATTTTGTTATAAGATTAGTTCCGTAATTGGAAGAATTGGTCTGGCAGTTAATTACAAGCGTCTTAGCCTGCTTTTCAATTATCTCTCTTGTCTTTCTGTCAATAAGTCCGTGTCCGAAATCGCACAGCACAACAAGGTCATATTCCTTGAGATTGCGCTCAAGCTTCTCTCTGAATGCAGTCTTGGCAGGCTTATCAATAGTCATATCAAGCGGGATGTTATTGATAACAAATACTTTGTCCACCTCATCCTTCTTGACATCCTCGGACACATAACGCTTCTTTACTATAGTCGGATATTCATCTGAGTATACAAAATCAACCGCTATCTCCTCAGGGAGAACTCTCTTGAAGGTCGGCTCGAATTCAGGCTCCTTGCCTACAACTGCCATAAGCTTTACATTATTGCAGAATGACGCGATGTGTCTTGCGATTGCGATTGAACCTCCGAGATACTTCTCGTCTCTGTGAAGTCTTGCAGAATATGCGACATTCTTGGACATAAGACCCTGAACCTCGCAGAATACATACTCATCAATGATTACATCACCGACAACCAGAACCTTGAGATCCTGCATCTTCTCAGTATATGCCTTAATATCATCCATTGTGTAACGCTGCTTGAAATCCTGCATATACTCCTTTACTTCCTCTGTAAGTGCCGGAAATGCAGTATTAATAAGTTTTGTTGAGCTGAATACCTGACCTGAGGTGTAACGCACATCACCGCCGTGCTTACGGACAAGTGCAACTTCCTCGCCAATCTTGCCAGTTATATCATCCTCCGCCTTGGCATATTCCTGACCCTTTACATACAGATCAGGTTCTACAGTCTCTATCATATCATCAGCCGTATATCCGTCTGACATCATAACATAATCTATGCATCCGATTGCAGAAAGCATCGTCTTGCGCATCTCATCATCAAAATACGGACGTCCCGGGCCTTTTCTTACATACCTGGCTGCCGTATACGAAACAACAAGGACATCTCCCATAGCCTTGGCCTGCTGGAAATATATGATATGTCCCGGATGAACAAGGTCAAATACGCCATGACACAGAACAACCGTCTTTCCCTCTCTTTTAAACTTTGCACGGAGTTCCTTCATCTCCTCTTTAGATACAAACGTTCCCATATTGCCTCCTTTTTAAGTGCGCTTCTTCAATCTATATAATATCTGCCACGGTTTGACCTTAAGCGTATTAAGTATCTTCCACTTCATATACCCATCAGCCTGTCCGCACAGCTTCGCATAATGCCACCATATATCACCCGGTATTGCAGAAGAATAATGCTTCTGATAATCAGTCTGCCATGGTCTGTATCCCGGAAAATGAAGTATTGCCGACTCTGCCAATATTCTGTCTGCGAGCTTATATGAATATCCTGACACCTGACAGTTATACCTGAATGCATCGGCGAATTTTATCTTATCATGAAACATTGCATTGAGCATATACTGATCTGGATAATGCAGCTTATCCATATTCTCAAGCGCATAATCGACAGCCGCATCTCTTGTAATGCCATTATCGCGCAGCGCTTTAAGATTAATCAGAAGTACTCCTGAATTAACATAGATTTCTTCACTGCCCCATCCAAGATTATCATATTCTTCCTTTATCTTGCCGTGGCTTATTGCAATATCTTCACATGCTGCATAATACATGCCGTCAAAATCCGTATTATAAAAATCCTTTATACTGCCGTTAACGATTATATCGCCATCAAGCCACAATATTCTGTCTTCACTCTCAGGTATGAATTCCTGTGCAAATATCCGGAAAAACATCTCAACCGACCACATACCGAGAGGCAGCTTATCAAGACTGCCAAGTCTGTCTTTTCCAAAATAATATTCTCTTACTGATGCACTGCCACGGCTCTGGCTCCTGACCAGTTCCTTAATTGAATCAAGTCCTTCACTGCTCAGTCCGTCAGTGTATGGTACATGCACTGTTATATCCTCATCCGGATTATTCTTAATCAGTGATGTCAGCATAACCTGATAACATTTGACGAATACATCATTCATCGCCACAAGAATATTCATCAGCGTCTTCCTTTCTCCTTGATGAATGCCTGCTCCCATAAGAACAACTGGAGCTTATTCCATACATGGTAACATGCAAAGCTGAATGATACGCTGTCATCATTAAGCACCTTTTCAAAGTCAGCCTTCACCTGTGCCGGATTATCTATAAGATAACAGTTCATAAAATCTGCCGAGTTCATAATATCTGTAAACATCTCTCTGTAGCATGTCTTCATCCAGTTATTGATAGGTGCGTTAAAACCAACCTTTGTTCTTCTGTAAGCTATATCTTTTGGCATAAACGGTGCCATTGCATCACGGATTATAGACTTAGTGTAGCCGTCATGAAGCTTTGATTTCCATCCGATAGAGAATGCATACTGCACAAGTCTGTAATCCATAAATGGCATTCTTATCTCAACACTCGCCGCCATGCTGTCCCTGTCATAATTACGGAGCAGCGTCGGAAGTACTGTCTCATGTGTAGACACAAACAGTGCCTTATTAAGATTATCAAGCTCCTTCCATGCCGGGTGTCCTGTATATGAACTGTCTATTGCCGGCTTTCCGAGAATTCTGCGTCCATAGTAGTGTATAAGGTTATCTGCATATATTCTGTTACGCTTTTTCTTAAACTCAGATGAATGAACATCCGCATCCTTATCGCTTAACTGATCAACATATGCCCTTATGATATTATCAACATCGTGCATCTTAAAATGCGCATCCGGAAGTGCTCTTAAGGCGTCAAAATTGTAACCGCAGTAAAGCTCATCAGCACCATGTCCGTCAAGAGACACAAGTGTTCCGTGCTTCCTCTCCTGCTCATATATCTTCATCATCGGAATCTGTGTATTCACCCACAGGTCCTCAAACAGATAAGTCTTATTGAGCAGTTCGTCATATGACACGCTCTCATCTATATTGAGAAATGTACTGTTTATTCCAAGATGGTCTGTTACCTGCCTGGCATATCTTGTCTCGTCGAACGGCGTTCCTGCAAATGTCGCAACAAATGCATGCTGCCAGTCATTATTAACTCTGTCATTATCTGTGCCGTTCATAATGTGTGCCATTGCACATATAGTTGCACTCGAATCGAGCCCTCCTGAGAGCGCTGTTCCAAGTGTAACATCACTTCTCATTCTTATTCTGCATGAATCAAGGAACAGTTCACGGAACTTTTCAACCTGTTCCTCATAAGTTGCTGGAACATCAACTATATGGTCAAGAGTATTCCACCAGCGCTTCATCTCGATATTACCCGACTCATCCACCCATGCACAGTAACCTGCCGGAAATCTCTTAATCTCCTCAACAAGACATTCATCCTGCATCTCATAATGTGGGTTCTTAAGATATCTTTCTATAAGAGAACGATTAATATCGGCCTTATCAAGCAGTGGCATTATTGCCTTCATCTCTGATGCAAATGCTATTCTTCCGCCCTGATTGGCAATATACAAAGGCTTAATTCCAAAGCGGTCACGGCTTATGAACATCTTCTTCTCAAGTCTGTCCCATATTGCAAATGTCCACATTCCGTTAAACATATCGAGGCACTTCTCACCCCACTCGATAAACGCAGCAATAATGACCTCTGTGTCCGTATCACTCTTAAATGTATAACCTTTTGATATGAGTTCCCTGCGTATCTCTATAAAATTATACACTTCGCCGTTGAATGTTATCTCATATCTGCCGTCAGCATATGACATTGGCTGACTGCCATTCTCTGACAGATCAAGAATTGAAAGCCTTCTGTGTCCAAGTGTAACACCATCTTCCTGCCATATCCCGTATCCGTCAGGCCCGCGGTGTATCATCCTGTTAAGGCAGTCCAGTGCTTTTTCTTCACTTATTCTGTAATTAATCGTTCCAAATATTCCACACATTTATATGCAAACCCTCACAAATCCTTAATCTTCAAAGTAACCTGCCTCCATAAGGCGTTCCTCAATTATGCCACAGATTATATGAATCAGCATGATATGCGCTTCCTGTATATGAGGCGTCATCGTACATGGTACGTTAAACGTATAATCACACACTTCCCTGAGCTTTCCTCCGGACTCTCCCGTAAGCGCCACAGTAGTTATCCCCATATCCTTCGCTCTTTCACAGGCTTTTACACAATTAGCCGAATTGCCGCTTGTTGATATTGCAAAAATCACATCGCCCTCGTTGCCAAGTGCCGTCACCTGCTTCTCATATACTGCATCATAATCGTAATCATTGCCAAGTGCCGTAAGTATCGTAGTGTTGGCATTGAGCGCAATCGCCGGAATTCCCTTACGTTCCATCATATATCTGCCAACAAGCTCACCTGCCATATGCTGCGCATCAGATGCACTTCCTCCGTTGCCGCACATAAGAAGCTTATTACCTGAAAGATATGCGTCAACACACACATCCGCCACCTTTTCGATTTTTTCTATAAACTCCTCATCCTGAAGGATCTTCTTCTTTGTATCAATGCTGTCATTGATATTCTGAATAATCATCTCTCTCTTGTTCATATTTATCTCCATTCCTGCCTGTCTTTCCCATTCCTGCCTGTTATTTTACCTTGTAAAGATGCAGACAATACAGCACTTCCTTAACAAATGCCTTAAGTGCATTCTCCGAATACCTGTCATGGAACTGCTTCGCAATCTGCCTGTCCACAAAAGGTTCCGTAAATGTATAATTCTTCTTTCCCTGTATTGTGGTATTATAGTTAGTACTTACACTTCCAAAATGGGTTCCTGAGCCGTCAAACCCCTCATTATCGACATAAGAAGCCGATGGATATACCGTAACCATATCATGAATACTCTCATTATAGCCCCAGCGTATCGCCCATGAATCTATGCGGCCCAGCATCTGTCTGTCAAGCTGGAATGACAGGTCAAGACCTCCACGGTTGAAGTGTCTCCTCTTAAAATAATTCCTGTCAAATGACTTAAAGCTTCTTACATCCCAGTCATTCATAGCCCATCTGTCTTCCCACGTTGCCCAGCCCCAGCTGCAGCATCTGTAGAACGCATATACATCTTTATCATAGCCTTTAAGTGCCGGAAGAGGAAGAGTATATCCGCTTATTGACCATACTTTATCATTATCTTTGTAGTATTCGAGCGCATCATTCATATAATTAAGGAAATACGGTGATGTGACAATATCATCCTCAACAACTATAACCGTTCCATGTCTGCCTATAACGTCTGACACACCGCCTATAACAGAATCAGCGAGGCCTTTGTGGCTCTTTGCCGCTTCAGTTGTGACGTCTGCAAATACTTTTCCGTAACCGAATGCGGTGAACTCCTCAACATACTCCTTCACTCCCTCATTAGCCTTAACCTGCTCACTATCCTTTGGCAGGCCCTCCTTTGGTGCATCAATATATATATACAGGGAAGTCTCACCTGCGCCCTCATTAGACGCAAGTGCTTCAAGCGTTCTCTTAAGATGCTCTTTTCTGTTATATGCAAATACTACTACCGGTGCTCTCATCCGCTCCTCCGTATATAAGTTACATTACAAGTTTCATTACGTCAGCTGCTGCATTATTGTCCTTGCAGTGACCTTCCACAAAAAGTTATTCTCAACGCGCTCATGTGCCGCATCACTGTCGAATTCATTCCCGGGCTTATAAACAGCCTGTGCAACATCTTCCTGACTCTCACATAGTGTTCCCTGTGCTTTGTTCTGGATTATATAGTCAGGTCCCGGCGCATTAACCGCAACAACACGTTTGCCATAATACATTGCTTCAAGTATAGACATTCCAAATATCTCATGGTCATTAAGATTAACAACCACATCCGCAATGCTGTAATATTTCCACATCTGGCTGTTCTCTACCCTCTCAACGAGTGTAACACTGTCAAACAGTCCCTTACGTCCAATCTCAGCCTTGACACTTCCCTCAAGATGTCCCTTGCCTATCATTATCAGCTGGCTTGAGTGAATCATCTTCTTAATATCAGCGAATACATCAACCATCTCTACCGGGTGCTTCTCTTCCTGAAGCCTGCCGACAAAGAGCACAACGTGTCCCGACAGGTCTCTTCCGTGAAGTCTGCCAAGTGTCGTCTTAAGCTCCTGAACATCTGCTGACTTATAATCTTTGTTAAGAAGTGTCTCATCAAGACATACCGGTGCCAGGATTACAGAATTAACGCCCTGGTCTTTCATCTCTTTCATTACCTCCGGTGTCTTGGCAAGCACCGTCATCATCTTATAGTGCTTCATATTGTCTGAAAGCATGTTCATTATCATGCCTTTGAGCTTATTATCATTATTACTTCCAAGCACTCCTACATATGGAATGCACTTGATTCCATTTTTCTTACAGTAATTAAGGATTCTCTCAAAATTCATCTGGTTATCCGAAAAGCACACTACCCCTTCTGTGCCCTGCGGTATAAAATCCTTCTTATACATAGAATGTATTCCTGTTGCCTTAGTCGGTATCTGATGAAATCTCAGGTTATCTCCAAGGTCTTCCGTATCTTCCCCCGAACCGAGCGGAACAAAGTTAAACACATCGACATCGTTGCCAAGCGCTGCAAGCGCTCTCCCCAGGCCGATATCCTGTGCATTGTAGAATTGCCCCTGATGCGGCTGCATCATTCCCAATGTTATAACTGAAATTTTCATTGCCTATGCTTACCTTCCTCCACAATTTGCGCAAGCTGTGCATCGTTATCAAATGCGAATACACAATATTCGTTGTTAGATGCTACCATATACCTGCGGTCAAGATATGATAATGTATCCCTGTTCTCCCATGAAAATGCATTATCAACCACTATAAATACCTTACTGTCCCCATTCCATTCAGTATAACTCTTATCCATCAGCCATTCAAGTGTCGCAAATGACTCATCAAATGTCCTGATATTGCACATTTTTAGCTGCCCCTGTGAATACTCCGTGAATACGTTGGCATCCCAGAAATCAGCATACCCTCTTTCGTAACCATTATTTACAAGGAATTTTACAATTCCTTCTTTCCCCGGATTAATATCTGTGTTCTTCCACTCATAATACTCCATACCGGAATTAATGACAACCATTGCGGCAAGAAGTCCTGCAACGACCCGTCCGCATGCCGTCCTGATTCCCTTATAATTTATATATATGACAAACACGGGAATCAGCCACATCATAAATGGAATCAGGTAATTGCCATTAGCCTCCCACATATCGGCAAAATAGAATGTAAACATATTAACACAAAAATCTGCCGCGAAGAAAAGCACTATAAATCTGTCATATACATACGTCATATCTGCCTTTTTTATGAGCGTCCACATAACATATACTGCAATAACAATGCCTGCAATCGCGAGCATATTTGCCACAAGTCCCGGCCCCATAACACGCCGCCCGGCCTTATATCCAAAGAACTGCATCAGACCATCCAGTATTGCATCACTTCTGCCAAAGATATTTGCATCCGAGAACTCTGTTCCATTAAAGCTCTTGAATGTAAATATATCCGAAAGCACTGCCGTATTAATTATAAAACCAATGCCTGACACTACCGCAAGTATAAAAGAATATACAAACGATCTCGTCTTAACTGCTGCCGGAATATTATTCCAGACATCCTGTATACATACAGGCTTTTTATAATTCAGAAGGAACGCTGCGATAACAAGCGGACAGTACAGAACCACAAGCATTCTTATGCCGCCGAGTCCCGCCGCAGCTGCGAGCGCCACAGCAAGCACCGCCTTTATCTGCCAGCCCTTGTGCTTCTTTATTATTCCCACAAAAAGTCCAACCGTAACAAATGAAATCGTCACATGCGGAATATAGTAAAGTCCGAATAACGCAAACTGCTGATAACACTGGCAGAACGGAAGCACAAGCACACATGCCGCCGCTTTGCCGCACCTTCCAAGCCCTGTCTCGTAAATCATATACAGGTACGCACAGACCATTATTGCCATAAGAATTCCGCTGCCAAGCGTTCTTACCAGAAGCCAGTTATCCGTAAACCGGAACAGCAGTGACAGCACAATCTGTGTATTCAGCACTCTCAGCTCTGTAGAATAGAACCAGTTTCTGCTGAAGAAAGTTCCTTCGTCAGCCAGAAGCCTTGACAGAACCATCTCAGAAGAATTGTCCGCATCAACATTATTCATGCCATACTTATATGTAAAGTACATGGACAGCGCAATCTCAGCTGCCAGTATCAGCATCAGTATTAAGTTAAAACGGAGTTCTTTCTTCTTCATATTGCCTCATTTCTCAATACACTTTATAAAAACAGCTTATTTCTCTTCCATACGCCCTGATTACAACTGCCTTCTCCCTGTCGGCGATATACAGCTTAGCCTTTTCATCAAGTAACAGCGAATATGGATTATAAAAATAATACTGCGCACTCTCTTCTTCGCTGCCCGGTACAAAGACCTCAGCAATATTTTGTGGAAGTGTACTTGTCACCTTCCAGATTGAATTGTAGCCCAGCGTTCCCACCGCTGCAATCCTAATATTATCAGAACCATCATATTGCTGCTCATACAGCCTCATTAACGCTTCCTTCGTTGATACAAGCCAGTAATCCATCTCATAACGCTCTTCAACATCTGAACCTGCCAATATATTAAAATATGCAAATTCATGCGGATTATTGGCAACAATTCCCAGCGCCGTAATCACCACGGCTGCAACAGCGCACACACGGCATGAATAACTGACAACACGTTTGCTATTCATGAACAGCTGCCATGCTCCATATGAAGCGGTAATAATCATCGGTCCGTATACAAAGTAAAAATGTCTCCAACCATTATATATTCTCGTCCTGCCAACAACAGCAAACACAATTGGAAATACCCACAGAATAAGATTCAGGGCTGAAGCCGCTGCCATTCTGTCCTTAAACCGGCTCTTTGCCGCATTATACACTGTCATTACTGCACCAATGCCCGTAAGTATAAGTACATACAGCGGTGTTGTTATAAGAATCATCTTGGGGAGATAATATGCCGGCGGCGGATTAACCGAATATCTGTAAACAGTCCCTTCAAACAGAAGTCTGTTATCCCATCTTTCAAAATTATTGGCGTACTTTACAATGTATTCAATAAACCCTGCCGGGTCACTCCACATTGCCGGAGTAAGTATAACATAGAATATCACATAGGCTGCTATTGCGGCAAGTCCGACACCTATATTCCTTTTTTTAAGCTCTCCTGTGACAATCAGAATAACCAGATAAACTGGCCCAATAATTCCATAGAACCATGCGCCGATAATCTTCGTGTTGGTCGCTATTGCTGCTGCCAGTGCAAATGCAACAGCATATCTATACTTTTTCTCCCGTATCATCCTTATTCCAAAATACATGGTAATAAGCACGAATGCCATGGCAACCATGTCTTTATTGTTGTAATGGCCCTCTCCAAACATTCGCGGTGACAGATACAGCATCAGCGCACCAAAAAGTGACATCCATACTGAGTGTGTATACATATATACTATTCCATACAGTGCCAGTACTCCCATTATAAATATAACAAATGTATACATATGGAATGCAAGGGTCTTATATTGCGTTTTACCCAGCACAAGCTGTATCGGAACATATGCATAATATGCAGATATTCCATGATCCTTTTCATCACTTTCTGATATAGGCTCTATTCCGGCAGTCGCATTCTGAAGCTTAGCTCCTAATCTTCCCGGAACATGCAGCGCATATTCCCTGACATTTGAAGAAAGTATGTTAAGCTCAAGCTCCTCATCAAGCGGTACCCCGTATCCATCCGTCACCGCAAGCCCGGCAGCTGTCATAACAACAAGCACAATTACTGCTATGAGTTTTTCTTTTTTGATTATTGCATTTATCACATTACCGATTGTATTTTTCATAGCAGACCTCATTATTGTGCGAACTTAATTGTCACCAGCCCGTTTATTGTCTTAATTGAACCGCCGTCAGGATAGCATGGCATATTTTTAAATTCCTCAGTTGCCTTAACCGCATCCTCTTTTGACTTGTTATTGCTTGCAATCAGCCTTATATGGTGATTGAAATCCATGTATCTTATCAGATGATTGCTTGAATACCAGTCAAGGTACACATCGGTTCCCATCCATACATATGGATTAAGATCCTGTGTAAATGTTGCCGTTGTCACATAGTTCTCGTCAAAAAATGTAGAGAAATTAGCAAAATATACCGGATCACTTACGGCAAAATCCTCATTTACATTGAGGTCTGCAAGTATCTGTGTACAAAGGGAATCTATCGCCTGCGTATTGTAATACATCCTCTGATATAACTGATTGGAGGTAAGCACACCGTAATATATGATTCCCACACAGCCAAGTGCCGCTGCCCATGAGAGAATGTAGCCTATATCAAGCTTCTTAAGCTTTATCCGTATATCCGTCGCACACACAAGTCCGATTACAAGAAAATACGGAACGATAAGTGCATACTTCATAAGCATGTGTACGGATGACTTGCCATTCATCATAATATAGATAAAGTTAAGGAAAAACGGTGATGTTATAAACATAACAGCAAGTGCCGCTGTCTGGGCATATCTGCGCTTTTTAATAAGCTTTACAAGCTGCACGATTGTCATAATCACAATGACCACAAGCACAACTCTGTTAATCCAGACAAATCCTCTTGAAGATATTGCCTGTGTTGAAAAATAAAAATCCTTCTGATTATTCCACGTTGTTTTAAAACTTCTGAGAATCTCCCCCAGCTCAAGGTTGAACATCTTATCCGTCCCTGCGTACTGTCTGAGTTCCTCGCCCGTAATTGCAAGTGATATCTTTGTACATATAAAGTACAGAACAAACCCAAGTCCTGCTGCAAAGACATATTTTATATATCTGAAGAACCATTTCTTAATATCATAATCATTGCGGAACAGGTCAAGAAATGCCATTGTGAACGCCAGTCCTATAGTAAGCGCAAGAAATGACTGATATGTACCTAGTGACATCATAATGCATACCGCCGCAGGTATTATTCCAATCCATCTGCCGAACCGTTCAACAAAGAATACACCAAGCACCGCCATAAGTATAGCAAAATAGTATACCGGCGAGATGCTGAGGTATGAATAATAGCACGCATTTATCGGAAATGATGCCATAATCGCACTGAGAAGAATTACGAAGAATCTGTCCTTAATCTTCAGCATATATACTATAATTCCCGCTGAGACTGCAAGCCCCGCCATTCCGATAATTCCGAACAGCATCGGCATGTCATAATAAGATGTAATCCTTCTTATAAGCAGCCACATGTAACGTCCCGACACAATATCAAGCTGCTTGTTATATATGAACTCTGCCATTATGTCGTCATGATTGACCGCTTTGTTGGTGAATATGAACAGGTTAAAAAGTATACCCATTATAAATGTTGCAGCAATCGCAAGCTTCACATAAGCCGGTATTTTTTTGTATACTTTATCAACTGATGCCTGTACGCTTTTTTCTTCCATCACTGCCTCTTTTCCGCACCATGTCCGCGTCCGGTGCATATATCATCATAAATCTCTTTTAATCTCTCATAATTACTCTGTGGAGTAAGATTATCTTCATAATAACGGCGTGCATTGGCTGCAAGCTCAGCACGGTTCATTGTCTCAAAGCGCTTAACCGCTTCGATTAATGCATCCGAAGAATCATATTGGAAATGTATTCCTGTGACTCCCTCTTTTACAATATCTCCAATATTGCCCATATCTCCCGCAATCGCAGGAACAGAAAGCGAGTAGCTCTCAGCTATGCTCATTCCAAATGTCTCATAGCACTGTGATGCTGAGATAATCGCCTGCGCACCGCCAAGAAGCTTAACGTAAGCATCACCTGTTACTCTGCCCGCCATCACTATATTTTTATAACCGTTGTCCGCCACGCGCTTCTTCAGTGTCTCCTCAAGTGGGCCATTCCCCAGGATCACAAGCTTTCTGTCCGGCATCTTTGCAAATGCATCAACAAGCAGCTCTGTACCCTTAAGCTTCTCAAGTCTTCCGACATACACATAATACCGGTCTGATCTGCCGCCATGCATTCCCTGCGTGCCGGTTACCTGTGTATCAGGCAATTTTCCCGACATCCCGGCCAGATCATATGTAAAGTTAGGCTTCACATATACATTGGCAGGATTGATTATCTTCTTCCTTCCGTTGTTAAGCATCAGCAGCTTATATCTGTTGAACTCAGTCAGGCAGATGAAGTTGATTCTCCTGTATGTTCCAAGCATTCTGTGAATTTTAAGAATAGCCGCACTGACTATTGTCTGTGCTTTGCTGTGTCTGTAGCACGAATTGCGCACGGCACATGAAAGTCCTTTGCTCACACACTGCTCGCATATATGTCCGTTACCTTCATCCTCCATGAAGAATGAGCCTCCGGGACACAGCAGTCTGAAATTATGCATAGTCTGGACAACCGGAACATTGCATCTGAATGCTGCATAATATACTGACGGACTTACAAGTGTAAGCGTGTTATGCACATGCACAACATCAACATAATTATCTTCTATAAGCTTCTTAACTTCACGGTATGAGCGCAATGAGAATACACTTGTAAACGGAAGCAGAAGCTTTTTAACGCCTGTATAATTATCAAGCTCCTTATTGCTTCTTTTATATACAATTACCCTGTGCCCGTGCTCCACAAGAAGCTTCTCTTCATTGGCTGCTACAGTGTCCTCGCCGCCCGCAATCCTGTATTCATTATGGATGATAAGCACGGTCTGAGGTACTTTTGTCTTTTCTGTACCATATGCATTTTCTGCACTGCCGCCTGCAGCAGCCATGCGTCCGTTCATGCCGTGCCCTCCACTGCCATCGCCGGCTCCCGGCCGTTCTATGCTAAATGCGGATTTGTACACCACAATTGCAGTCAGCATGATAAATGGATTAACTACCGGATTAAGCGGGAATTCTTCCATCATCGCATACACTGAAAATGACGCTATAAACACAAGCTCCTTATAACAGTGCTTTTTAAACAGACTGTAATTGGATATGCATATAAGCACCAGCACTATAAGCGCAACTATAAGTCCATCGTGAAAATACACACTCATATATGAATTATCAATAAAGCCGAAGCCCCTGTGTGCATCCATTACGGCACTTGTTCTAGGAATCAGTGACACAGACAGCGCTTCATGATATTTGTGTGTAATGTTAAGTCTTCCGCTGAATATCCTGTTAATATATTCCGACCAGTAACCGCCGTCGGGATTAAACATTGAAGTCGCAGCATAACTGAATACGGCACATATCAATGTGGATGCCGCCATCAGCCAAAAGAATACATATCTTCCCTTTCGTGCGAGAAGAAACTTCTCGCAGAATATGAAGAACCAGACTGCAAAGAACAGACGTGTTCCTGTCCTGCTGTTTGTAAATGTATACATCAGCATTGCAATGACTGATGTACCGATAAAATATTTCCAATTAATCCTGTCATATCTGATATAGAGGAAAAGTGCCATAAGTACAAATATATTTATATATGCATTATTGGCAGTTGAGTATCCGAAGTTATATACCGTTATATCCTGAAAACTTGTTGTGGTCTGTGCCGTCTCTCCCTGATCAAATATTCCTAAGAATGACGCAACGACCATTAACGAAGTTATTGCAAGCCTCACATAGAACGCTGTGCATGCAAGGTCTCTGAAATCACAGTCTTTAAGCCCCGCAACCGTCATCGCAAGCAGAAGCACTGTCATATCATGTGATATTACAAAGCAGACAATACCAATGCATCCCAGCAGTACATCCAGCGCAATCTGGCGCACTGTATACTGAGTTACGCAGTATTTGAATAAAAGCATTATGCAGGCAATCCCAAACATCACGTAATACAGTGAATTGGAGCTGTCCATTCCAAGTGCCTTGGATGCCGTCATAACACCATAATACATAGTCATGCTTATAACTCCGTACTGGCCTGCCGTTATTCTGTTTTTACCGTCATGCAATATATTCTCTGTCACTGTCTGCTGTTCTCTTTCTTAACAAGTCTGATAAATCTGTAGTTCGTATCCATATATCTTCTGGCAAGCCTCTTAGGATCCTGCATAAGTCTGTACAGCCACTCAAGTGAGCATTTCTGCATCCACCTCGGTGCTCTCTTTATATTATCCGCATAGTAGTCAAAGCCTGCCCCTACGCCTATCATAACCGCATTGACCCTGTCTCTGTGATAGTACATCCAGCGTTCCTGCTTAGGAGCGCCAAGACCCACCCATACTACATCAGGGCGTGCATCATTAATCATCTTAACAAATTTTGCATCATCTTCGTCACTTACCGCACCAAACGGTGGCGAGAACATGCCCGCAATAATAATGTCAGGATACTTTTCTTTCAGCTTTTTCTCAAGCGTATCAAGAGTCTCCTGCGTACTTCCGTAAAAATAATGTCTGAGCTTATTCTTACCCGCATCTGCAAAAAGCTCTCCCATAAGGTCCGGTCCGGTAACCCTCACCGCATCCTCAAAGCCTCTCTGCTTTGCAACTATTGACAACGGCTTGCCGTCAGGCAGTCTCAACGCCGCTGAGTTCTGAACATTGCAATAGCTTTCATCATCATGTGACATAACTGTTGTGTGCACATTGGACACACATATATATCTGCCCCTCAGCGCATCTATATTACCGCATATATAATCTTTAACCTGCTGCATGCTCATAATATTTATATTAACACCAAGGATGTTACATACTCTGTTCTCTTCCACACTAATCCTCCATTCCTGCGCTGCCTTTTGCGCATATCAAGTTTGTGCGCAAGCACAAATCTTGCGTGTGAAAAATAGAATTTTTCACACTAATCCTCCTGCCTCATGTATATATCATATCCGTCAACATTTTTAACGAATTCATATCCATGCATATTTATATCCTGATAACCCTTATGGTTCACACTTGAAAAAACGATATAATCAACATTTTTTGCTTTTGCATATACCGCCAGCTTCTCAACATCCGGTGTCTGCCGTATCATCTCATTATGCACTACAGCCTTCATTTCTTCAAGCTCATTAAAAATATACGCATATGCATCACGTCCGTACAGAAGCCGTATCTTAGTTGTATACTGTCTCATTGAGCAAAGCATCTCATCGGGAACAACAACCGTCGGATATACTCCGGTATCTTTTGCAAGGCTGTCAGATATTATCGTGTCAGCAATATCTATTGTTACCTGTGGAAGCTGATATTCATTCTGTGCCGGCACGTAGTTATCTTTTGAAAACATCGGTCTGCCCGACATTGCAATTACGCAGACTGTCAAAGCAAGCATGACAGCCTTCAGAATGTAATTATTAAATCTCATTACAAGCCATGTACCGCCAATGGCAATTATAACAGAAACCGGAACCAGCCAGAGTATCCTCCAGTACATTCCGTTAAGGAACCGTATACCTATAGTTCCATAGACCAAAGGGCAGAAAAATACTATAAGTATCATGACTGCAGGATACAGGAACTTATGACGGAAATGAGTGTTTTTAACACTTCCAGCCACAAGTATTATTGCCGCAATAAGCCAGTGAAACCATCCCGTACCGACAAATTTTATAAACATATTACAGATTTCAGCAAACCATCCAACCATAAAATCCGTACTCCTATGATAATATATCCTAAGATAATCTGAATACCTGATACCAGAATACATTGCATAATGCGTATACAACACATGGCGAGCATGTCAGCCATATATACAGCGTATTCTTAATATTTCTGTATTTGGCCAGCACAACAAGTCCATAGAACCCGACAGCAAGTGCGGCTATAACAATTCCGCCGCCTGACAGAAGTGATGACGCCATACATGAGACAAACAGCAGTACCTTTTCAGGGACCAATGTACAATCCTCATACAGCCTGTAGAGCAGATCGAGAATTACAGGCACCATCAGGCCCGCAAACACAGCCTTTCCCTGCCATATTCTTAACAGCAGCAATGACGACACCGTATGCGTTGAAGTGTACCCAAATATATTAACAGCCGATACTATAATTGCAAATATCAGTGTCTTCTCCCAGTCATCCCTGAACAGATTAAGCCCAAGAAGCAGATATGCAAGACAGCACAACGGCACAAGGTACATCGGCATCAGCCTGTGTGAAAGTATCGCAGGGTGGACACCGCTTATTCTGCTGCACGCCGCAACATACATTGTCCAAGGAGACGTGTAATCTTTCTTAACCTCTCCGGTATTCCAATACATCGGATATCCGTCAATCGGATTATGCGTAAGCATCCTGTCCTCATCTGTTGCCAGAAGCTCAAGCGCAACAAACCGTGCGTCATCATCATCTGTGTGCTGGTACTTTGATGCAACCCTTGCCTGATATCCCGTAAGTATGACAAATACCGCTGCCAGCAGCGCAATCCAGAATACATAGCCTTTGCGTCCCGGCACAGTCTCCGGCTCATTAAGCCCCTGTATCTTATTATTGCTCATACCGGCATTATCCACAGCAGACTCTCCATGCTTCTTTATACGCAAAAGAGCGGCTATATATCCGGCAATTCCTGCAACTGCAAGAACAGCCAGCAGCACGCACCATACATTTACAAGCATCGTAAAAGTAGTTCTTACGGCAATCATAGGAACGGCAATAAGCTGCATAACAGCAAACATGGTTATTATACCGTACATCCATGTCTGTATTAGCAGCTTACATATATCCGCAAAATGCAGTTTTATTCTTTTTACAAGAAACGGGCTGTATATGCCCCCCGCAATTACGGGAAGCACTACAAATAAAATCCCGGTTAATATCTTACCTGTGAGGCTCATATACAATCACTCCGCTGCCTTCAATATCATAAAGTGCCATTGTTCTGACTACATTTTCTATATCCTGCTCACGCAGTTTTCCTGCGCCTGCAACAAGTATGCTGGCATCAGCCTTCATTGCAGCTCTGTACGCACCTGCATTACCGTCTGCCGCATTGGTATCCGTCAGCGTCACTTCTGCCTTGTACCCGGCATTCTTAAAGCTTTCCTTCAACTTATCCGCTATATATTCCCCACCGTCACCTATATGTATGAGATTGATATTTATTCCGTTCAATCCGTATCTGTGCTCCAGATACAGTTCTGCCTGTTCAAGCTGTGAACAGTCATCCTCCTTAACATCCGCAAGGAGCTTAAGTCCTGCGCAGAATGCTATCTCTGCCGCAGTTCTTAACTTACCGCCAAGCAGATATATAAGCGTTATTATTACAACAGGTATGATAAATCCTATTACTCCACCAATAAATGTATTCTTAATTACCGCCTTATTGGCTGCCTGTCTCTGCTCGTCACTTGCAGTATATGTCACTGATGAACGGTCACTTCTTCCAAGCTCATACACAACATTCTCTCCGAGTATTCTGTCACATGTATTCTTAACCGCCTGTACATAATGCCCCATAAAGCTCTCAGCATCGGAATCTTCAACTATTGAATATTCGTCACTGCCAAACGGATACTGCATTCTTGCCGTAACACTGTCCTTAGTTCCGTCATTATCGCATATGACAAGTTCTACAAATGTATCATATGTCAGAGGATACCCTGACAGCTTAACAAGTTCCGAATATGTCTCGCGGCTTGTCATAACAGCTATTAGCGTCTGTGTACGCATAAGAAGCGACTCACCTTTAACATTGCCCGAATAGTAATCAACCGAATACTGCTTTACCGTGCCCTTTAACTCTATCTTGGCAAATCTCTTCTGATATTCATCGTATTTTTTATAACCAAGGCCGCCTGCAAATACTGCCACGCATATAACTATCAGCCACCAGAATCTCATATTGCGCTTAAATATATCTTTAAGCATATATTTTCTAACATATTCCTGCTCTGACATAAAGCTCCTTTCACAATTACTCGCCCTTAAATACTACGGCGATGGTTTTAAACAAAATCTTGATATCCAAAGCTATGCTCCAGTTGTCTATATATTTGAGGTCGAGTTTTACTACATCTTCAAAGTTGGTTATGCGGTTTCTTCCGCTGACCTGCCATAATCCGGTGATCCCCGGCTTAACGCTTAATCTTCTCTTATGATAAGTCTCATACTGCTTGAACTCGTCCACTGTCGGCGGTCTTGTTCCGACGAGGCTCATATCACCCTTAAGCACATTGAAAAACTGTGGAAGTTCATCTATGCTTGTCTTGCGGATGAACCTGCCGACCTTTGTTATTCTCGGGTCATTGTCCATCTTGAACATAAGCCCGTCCATCTTATTTTTATCCATGAGCTCTTTCTTACGATCTTCTGCATCAACATACATTGAACGGAACTTATATATGTAAAAATATCTTCCGTTCTTACCGACTCTCTTCTGCTTGAAAAACAGAGGTCCCGGAGACTCAAGCTTAAGTATTGGTGCGAGGAATATCATGATAACTCCTGTTATTGCAAGTCCTACTATTGACCCCACAATGTCCATCAGGCGCTTTATAAAAAGCTGTCTGTAATCATATACATTATTGGCAAATGTTATAACCGGAATACTTCCAAGCTGGTTAATCGACTTAGAGAAGTTCGAGAACTGCTCAAGCACCTCTATGTTAAGATGCACTGTCGCGCCCATAGCCTCGAACTTGGTTACTATATCCGTAAGTGACTTGCCTGAATCATACGGAACATCTATAAAAACCTCATCTACAATCTGCTCCTTGGCATATGTTACCATGCTGTCAAATGTAGCCGCGACTTCAACTCCGTCTATTGTCTGTCCGACCATGTCCCTGTCTATTATGGCAATGCTGCATATCCTGTTGCCCCACACTGAATTGCTGTCCATCTCTTTGATGACCTTTGAGGCTCTGTCCAATGTTGTAACAACAAAAAGCTGCGTATTGGCACGGCTGTTCTTGTAATACTTAAGCAGATATGTCTTAAAAAGCCTGTGTGCACCATACGTAATAACTACATTAAGGCATATCATTACCATATACACGCCACGCGACAGGTCTGAATTCTCATGCTTCAGGAATATTACAACCGCCATAACGGCTGCAATAATAATATTGGACTTAAGCACCTGGATAATCTCAATCAGCTTGCCCCTTTTGATGAATTCCTGGTTAAAATTAAACAGGAGCGCCGTGACGGCATATGCGATTACCATAGCGCTTATATCTCCGTAAAGGTCCCTTCTAAGTGCCTCATACGCTGCGCCTTTGATAAATCCAAGCCACAGATATCCCGCCATCACATAACTAAGAAGCAGACATATAAGATCTATTGCCATTATGCAAATATTCTGTATCTTCTCTCTGGACTGATTCATTGTTCCCTTCCACTCTTATGTCTTAATTGTCTTAACAGATTACTTTTCATTAAGGAACTGCTCGATTATATAACGCGGACGTTCCTTTGTCTCCATGTATATCTTGCCTATATATTCGCCGATAACTCCGAGTGACAGCAGGATAAGTCCGCCTATTGCCCAGATTGATGCAATAATTGTTGTCCAGCCTGTTATTGTTGCTCCGGTAAAATGTCTTATAAGGCTGTATATAAGAATCACAAAACTCATAAGGAATACAAATATACCGAGATTAGTAATCATCTTTATCGGTTTGTTGCTTAATGATGTGATTCCCTCCATTGCAAATGCGAGCATCTTCTTGAGAGGATACTTGCTCTCCCCCGCAAATCTCTCGCTTCTCTCATAATAAACGACATCTGTAGGATATCCTATCATTGGGACAATGCCTCTTAAGAACAGGTTGACTTCCTTAAACTGTGCGAGCCCTTCAAGTGCTCTCTTACTCATAAGACGGTAGTCAGCGTGATTATATACGGTATTGGCTCCCATCCAGTTCATAACTTTGTAGAAGCCTTCTGCAGTTATTCTCTTAAACGGTGTATCTGTTGCACGCTTGCTTCTTACACCGTATACAATATCACATCCGTTATGGAACTTCTGAAGCATCTCATCCATTGCATTAATGTCGTCCTGAAGATCGGCATCCATAGAAATAGCCACATCAGCGCAGTCTTTTACTGTCATAAGTCCTGCAAGAAGTGCATTCTGATGTCCTCTGTTGCGGCTGAGATTAATTCCGCCAAACAGTTCATTCTCCTGATGAAGCTTCTGTATGATACTCCAAGTTGAATCCTTTGAACCATCATTTACAAATATAACACGGCTGCGGTCTGATATAACGTTACCGGCTATAAGTGATGTCATCTTTTCTTTAAGACGTTTAGATGTCTCCGGAAGTACCTCCTCCTCGTTATAACATGGTACTACTACATAAAGTATACTGCTCATTGTCTTCTCCATTCCTGCGCTGCTGCGCATATCTATTCCACTACAAATCTTCATTCTTCAGTTCCATTGAACTGAGTATTGTAAAGTTGGTATCTCTTTTTGTAAGATTTCTGTTATAGTATCTGTCAGTCTGTTTGAGTACTGAGCTCCATTTTTTATTAAACTTTTCATCTTCTTCATCTATATGCCACTTCGGCTCTGCCGAAGCATTGATTACAGCCTCTGCGTATGGCACATATACAATCTTATGCATGTCACGCCACATCTGAGGTGTCTTCGCATCTTCCCCTTCATCTGCCCGGAAAGCCCTGCTGCTCTCATCGTTAAGCTGTGCAACCTTAAGACACAGATCTGCCGCTGCATATTCTACCGGCATGCTCTCGTCCAGCTGTCCTGCCGCCATATAGTCAGCCCTCCTGATAAGCGTACATGTAATATCAACACCGCTTACATCCTGAGGTGCATTAATGCGCATAAAATAACCATTGTTGCCCTTATCAAGCTGATGAAACGCATATCCGAATGATTTGTCAATTCCCATTACAAGAAATGCGTGATATATCTTATCTTCAAGATTGCTTGTTCGTGCCGCTGCCATTGCAACATCTTTTCTCTGGACATAGCCCATAAGCTGCTCAACAAGATCTTCGCTCAGTGATGTAATTCTTGAATCAAGAAGCAGAACATAATCCGCTGCCGCTGATGCCACAGCCCGGTTCACTGACGCTGCATCTGCGCCACACATCATTGCACTGAGATTGCCATATGTAAGTTTCTTTGTACACTGTCTGCACTGTTCGGCTTTAGACGCATCACCATGAATTATTATATCAACTGACGGCTTACGGTCAAGTACCGGGACATCCCTGTAATATCCATATGATGCACCGAGTTCTCCCATCATCGGAATTCCTGCTCTCTGACAATGCTCATTAATCGACTTCACGCCTGCATGATATGCATACATCTTACTCTCGGGAACGGCCGCAGTTGAATTAACGTGGCATCTCCAGTGATATATTACTCTTGGTACATGCGCAACATGGCGTGACTTCTCCGTACATCTGAATATAAAGTCGAAATCCTGTGCTCCGTCAAAAGGTTTCCTGAATCCTCCAACCTCTCTGGCTATTGATGTTCTCGTCATGAACATATGACATATGTAATTACAGCTTCTGAGATAATCAATATTAAAATCCGGCTTAAAATGAGGCTCAAAGAGCTTCCGGCCATCCATATCCATCTTATCCTCATCTGAGTAGACACTGTCGGCCATTGCGTCTTCATTAACAGCCTTAACAAGATGATACAGCGCATCCGGCGTTATTACGTCATCATGATCCATAAGTGCAATGAATTCGCCGGTTGCCATCTCAAGCGCCCTGTTTGTATTCTCTGATATTCCGTCATTAGAATCAAGCATTTTGTATACAATTCTTGAATCCTTTGCCATGCATTGTCTGGCATATTCACCGGCTTCACTCTCACTGCCCGTTCCGTCCGCAAGACATAATTCCCAGTTAGAATACGTCTGCGCCTGAACGCAGTCAATAAGTTCTTTGAAGAACTGCAGCGGTGTATTGTACATTGGAATCAGAATGCTGACCTTTGGTTCATGTATAAACTTTTCTTCACGCTGCCTGTTAAGTTCCTCCTGTGTAGGATTCGTATATGCGAGAAGCTTCTCATATGATCTTTTTTCTGTAAAGAAATATATTGTGCGCTTTACTGCCTTTTTGAATCCGTTTTTACGAAAATACGCCATTCCTTTACGAAAAACATGTCTGCTCATCTCAATCTCCATTCCGCAGAAGCAGGAATATAACACATAGTCCTGCATAATGCATTTATACAAATAATCTTTTCCAGGTATATGCCCTGACTGCCGCCGCAAACGCCGGACTGTCACCGCTTCCCTGATTGCTTACATACATCTGTATGTCAAGCTCATCCGCCCTGTCTTTCATTGTAAATGTAATCTCAGGCAGTGTTACTGTAAAAGCATACAGACGGTTATTTATCTTCATTCCGTTTGTACTTATCTTACATGGTACCGATGTATCCTTTATATATACAAAGCAGCAGCAATGCGCCGGATGTACCGTAACATTCTTTCTGCCTTCTGTCTTTATCTTAAGTTCCTTAAGCTCGCCGGTGATTCTGATATCACACGGGTCTGCTCCTGCATCAATACTGTCCTGCTTAATCCTGTGAATCTTCTCTTCGGCAAGACCTCCCGCATTGAACACTATTCCGTGTTCTCTTGAATATATATCATTAAGTCCTATATGACCGCTCTTAACATGCTCCTGGAACTTTCTCTCAAATTCATTATCTATTTCATAACAGCGCGACGCAAGCTGGGGCTTTGTTACTCCTGCCGCCTCATACAGTGCATCTGTGCCGTCCTGTATTCCCTGATTATCCGCAATGAAATAATACACCGCACGCTGGATAATATAATCAGCTATATCCCGTACATCGGCATTGTCAATCTGCCATGTCCATTCATAGTCAGTGATTATCCACTCGTCAAGATTATCATTTACAAATATATTCTTGAATATCATGTCGATATCCCATACATTGTATGATGAATTATATCTTACTATATCTGCAAATGTCCTGACAGTATCCATTGCCGCCTGAATATTACCTTTTGCCAGGAAATCAGCAAGTTTTGATTCAAGCGTGCCATATTCAAGGAATTCAATCACTGCATTGCTGCCTTCCATATGGCATGAATTGGCACTGACCTTTACACCTTTTTCAGCAAAATAATTTTTATATCTTTCATCCAGCTTACTGCCGTTTCCGGCAAGTGCTGCTATATGCTCTGCGGCCGCGTCAGTCATCGGACGCTTTACAATCCTCCTGCCGTCTGCATCATCATATATCTCTGTACATATTCTGTACTGAGGTGCCCTGTCATTAGAGTATTTTATGAATACCGGAAGCTTATCGGATGTTCCCGGCGACATTACCGCAAGATACGAATTGGAATATTCTGCAAACATGCCGTCTGCAATTAATTCATCCCATGTCTGTGCTTCATCAAACATCTCAAGCCTGTCTGTGGCAAAATTCCGGTAGTTATTGGTAAGCTCACCTCTGTGGGGAAGCCACTTATCTGAATATATTGCAAGTGGCAGGTGCATATCAGGATACGGATAATACATATGTATATCACTGTCTTTAAGATTAAGACCTGATTCACCTGCGCTGTGCAAGGCTTTGTCAATAAGCTGCCTTTTTGTGCACGGCTTTGCATAAGATACACAGATTCGCAGCATAGCACCGCCATCTGCTTCCGCCGGCGCTGTGCATGCTTCATTCAACGCCTCATCAGCCGCCTTCCAGTGTGCTCCCGCCCATCTGGCAAGAGAATATCTGTTATCAGCCGCAACAGCTCTGCAACCGTCAGGAAGCCATTCCGTCAGATTACCATGTATATATCTGAAATTGTCCCTGTAATCCTCAACAGACATACCGCTACCTACCATTCCCTCTTAATTCCGGCACGTTTCTGCAAACATTATACCGTCTTAGTCCTAGCTTACCGTCACCTTCGAGAACATATCGTAATATCCGACTGTGTTCTTATCCGAAACAACGGTAAAATTAAGCACATCATATAATCTGTGATAAACGACAAAATCTCCGCCACTGTAGCCCGTGCAGCTTATCGACAGCAGATATTCTCCGCCCTGCAGATTCATGAGCTGTGTAAATGCAACAGTCCTCTCTTCTCCCGCCATAACAGTTCCAAAATTGACCTTCTCGTACATGGTATTGCTTCCTGTTATGGAATTACCCTTGAGATCCTTAATCGTATATGTAAGTATCGGGTCGGAAACATTTTCATTGAAACGTACTTTGTACTTAATTGTAAAGTTCGTTCCCTTCTCTATGTTACCCGACCACATTCCATTCTCATCAAGTATGCCAAAATCGACTATCTGTGCCTTCTTATTGCCATATTCATTGACATCCGGGTTAAGTTCAAAATGTGAACTCCATGATGCATTGTCGTCAGCCTCCGTCCGCGCCTGCTCTGAGGCTGTACCGGCATTCCCTGTTCCGGCTGCATCACCCTGCATTCTGTCAGCCATACTGTCATCACTGCCGCCGTCCTTAAGCTCTGACGGAAGTGCCGGTGTCTGTCCGACAAGAATCTTCTTATAAAGATTAATCATATCCCTTGGTGTACCCTCGTCAACCTTGACACCTCTGTTAAGAAGCACTACCTTATCACAGTACTGTGCTATGCTGCTCAGGTCATGGCTTACAAACAGAATTGTCTTACCGAGTTTTTTGAACTCTTCAAACTTATGATAGCACTTGGCCTGGAAAAATACGTCGCCTACGGAAAGTGCCTCATCAACAATAAGTATCTCCGGATCGATATTGATTGCAACCGCAAATGCAAGCCTTACAAACATACCGCTTGAATATGTCTTAACCGGCTGATTAACGAAGTCGCCTATATCTGCAAAATCAAGAATATTCTGAAGTCTCTCGTCAACCTCTTCCTTAGTGAAACCCATCATTGTTCCGTTAAGGTATACATTCTCAATTCCCGTGTATTCCATATTGAATCCCGCACCCAGCTCAAGCAGGGCAGAGATTCTTCCGTCAATCGTCACACTTCCTGAAGTCGGATTAAGAAGCCCTGTAATTATCTTAAGAATTGTTGACTTTCCCGAGCCGTTGGTTCCTATGATGCCGAGTGTCTCACCTTTCTTAATCTGCATCGACACATCCCGCAGCGCATAATGCTCCTTGTAAAGCTTCTTTCCACGCGACATTCCGAGTGCATCCTTCATGCGGTCCGTCTTATTGTCATATATTTTATAAATCTTGGTAACATTTTCTACATTAATTGCTATATCTGACATAGAATCTCCATTCTCCCAATGCTTTTGCGGTCCGGCTCTGCCTCACAGAATCATTATAAAACGTCTGCAAAATGTATCTTCAGGCGTCTGAACACTCCGCTTCCGAGTGCAAACATGATAATTGTAACAGCCCAGAAATACAGCGTCCACAGCCCGTTATGCCAGAAGCCTCTTCCGACAAGAATAGCTTCCCTGTAGCCGTTGACAATGTAATATATCGGATTAATCCTGAATATCCACTGAAGCCTTATCGGTATAATCGCTATGTCCCACATGATAGGCGTCATCCAGATACCGACCTGAAGTATTATGCTTATTATCTGCGTTATATCCCTGAAGAATACTGTAACCGCACTTGTAAGATATACAAGTCCCAGAACAAATGCAAATGTGCAGAATGAATAGTAAATTATCTGCAGCGTATAAATAGTCGGATAATATCCGTAGCATGCCGCCAGTATAAGCGTAAATACAACAAAGAACACATGCACAAACATAGCTGACAACACTTTAATAACCGGAAGTATGTCTATGTTGAATACGATTTTCTTAACAAGATAGTTGTACTCAAGCAGCGCATTGCTTCCCCCGTTAAGGGCATCCGCAAAGAAAAACCACGGTATGATTCCGCACACAAGCACAAGCACGTACGGATACTGTGCCGGCTGTGATGAACGGAAGCCCACCTGGAATACAAACCAGTATACAAGTATTGTAATTACCGGCTGTACAAATGCCCATATAATTCCAAGATACGAGCCCGCATACTTTGTCTTAAAATCATTCTTGGACAGGCTCCATATTAACTTTCTGCTTGATAACAGATTTTTAATCAGTTTCATTAGAATCCTCACTTTTTGCATATTGTCTGGCTATCAGCCGCGCTATCGGCACCGGCCAGAATTTGCAGAACATCTCATAATCTTCCTTTGACCTTACATGGTCGTGTATTGCGGCACTTGTCTCAGATTCTTCATGAATCCTGTGCCCCATAAGCACGCGCGGGCAATATACGAAGCTGCCCCTGATACGCGACAGCCTTTCCCATGTCTCCCAGTCTATCGATGCCCTGAAATGCTTATGAAACACAGGTGACGGCATCATAGGCATACAGTAACACACCGAAGGACAGCATATTGCACTTCCCAGTGACAGACTTCTGCGTCTCACCCATATAGACCTCTGCAGCAGCCTGCTCCTGAGTGGAAACAGCATTATCTTCTTTATCTTGAGAAGCCTTGTGTCCGTAACCTTCTTAGCGCCACGTATCTCGCAGTAATCCGTAAATGCAATAACCGGCTTCTTCTGTGATTCCATTGCATGTATGACTGTCTTCGTGTAGTCCTTAAGATATATGTCATCCTGATGCGCAATTGTCACATACTTTGTATCTGCACAACTCAGTGCAAAGTTCCAGTCCCCGGCAATTCCGGTCTCTCCGTAATTAACACATACATCAAGCCTGTATCTGTCGGCAATACTGCGGATGTGCTCATTGGGCGTCGATGTTGCAATTACTATCCTGCTCTTTACTGTCTGCGCAAGCAGTGATTCTATGCATTCCTTAAGATATTCACTTTCCTTATATGCACATACAACAAAGGTGTGATTACTCATTACTCTCCTTTGGAAGCGGCATCTTATATCCGTCCGCTATTCCCTTAAAACCGTATTTTAACTTCTGCCATTTGTTCTTCTCATACAGAAGCACAACTCCAAGCCTTCCGTAAAGCTTTATGTAATACCTGAGTGCATTCACATACCCCCTGTGTTTTCTAATAAAATACACAAGATTGCGTGAATAATAATACCTTCTCGCCGGCGAATGGTTGGTAACTATAACTTCCCTTCCTAAGAATACTTTACGCTCTGAATTACCCAGCTCATGCAATACCCCGCGGAAACTGCTCTGCAATATCTTATATCCTCTCTCCTTAAGCATGTAGCACATGTCAAAATCCACATAATCGATAAACATGCTTTCATCAAAGCCGCCCGTCTCAAGGCATGGCTCAACCTTGGTAAGACATCCCGACGTTATGCAGCGCTCCGCATATCTGTATTCCTCCGAAAACTCGTATTCCTGCTGTATTCCGTAATTACGGTCAAGAAACAGGCACGTTATCATGGCTACCTTGTCGAAATCCATGTATTTTCTGTAATTATCAATAAGCCCATTCATAACAACCGAATCCTGGTCAAGTGTGAGAACCCACTGCCACTTATGGCTGTCAGCAAACTTCACTATCTGGTTGAGTGCCTTTGCGATCCCCTGATTCTCCTCATTCCAGACCATGTAGATGTTGCCGTAGCTCTCTATCATATCACACACTTCATCAACATTGTCCGAACCGTTATCAACAATAACAAGCTCCGAAACCTGCGGAAGAATCGCATCTATATTCTCTTTCAGTCTCCCAATATCAGGGTTAAAAGTAACAATCCCTGCTCCGATGGTATCACTGTTCATATCTGCTCCAATCCTCAATTTACTAAGATGCTGCTTTAATTCTTCAGGCGCCTGCCTTATCATTATGTCTGCCTTATCATACAGCCTGTTTTGCAATCATATCTTCTATGGCAGCCTTAAGGCTCTTTGCATCAGACATCCTGCAGAATCCTATGCCATTCATTGATTCATCAAAAAGCTCTCTGTTAGCCGGATTATCCCCAAGTATCATAGGCTTTCCCATCGCACGGTATATATATGCCTTGCCGGGGATTGTCCTGCACGCCTTACCTATAGTTTTGTTAAAATGTCCCGCAAGGCACAGATCGGCATCCGCAATTGCGTCTGAAAGCCTGTCCTGCGGAAGCCAGTCAATATATCTGATATTATCCTGTATAACTCTGTTCTTAACCGGACCGATTATCTTGAAAATTATATTCTTATCATCTTTCATAAGCTTAGCAGCTTCAAGCACAGTCTCAACTCCCTGCAGCGGAAGCATTGATGCAAAATAAAGGACTATTCTCTTATCAGCATCCTCATCTGCGCGCTTAACCGTATGAGGATAATACACGGACCTGTCTGCTTCAAGATACATAACCTGCATCCTGTCCCTCTCAAGTCCGAAATTCTGTATAAAATATTCTCCATGTGCCTTTGTGTCAACCACAACACTGTCTGCCATGCTGATGGTCCTTTTATCAAGCCACGCAGTCATTAATGCCGGAACAGAGCCTTTTTTTATCTTCTTACGGTCATTAACAAGAGTGTCATATACCGATATAAAGAAATCAATCGTTACTTTACCGCCGTTATTGCGGTATCGTATGAACTTTCCTGCAAAAAACGGAATAATAAGCTGTGGCGCAAATCCTACAAATATCTCATCATAATCCCTGAACCTGCATGTTATAAGCTTCCTTATGACATGTGCCATTCTTGCAGGATACTTCTTGGCGCTGCTTGCGATAATATCAGGCCTGCACCCGCCGCATTCTTTTGTAAGAAGTTCTATCTCCTGAGTGTTACGGATATAGTCAAGATTTTTTGTTGTTATGAATAATTTCATAATCTGCCTTCTCATCTTCCTCTGTAACAGCCATCAAATCTGATGTCTCGTACACAGGCTCCTTGTTGCTGTCATGGTCATAATCCATCTTGCGCAGATGATACTGCACATCCTGAAGTATCTTACGGTTAGCTGAGATAATGTCTCCCAGCAGACCTACAACTATTGTCTGGAAACCTATAATCATCATCATGCTTGCAAAAATAAGTGACTGCACATGTCCGCTGCTGTCACCCATCAGCACGAATACAAAGAACCTTATGAAAAATGCAGCTCCGACCGCTGATATTATTCCACCGAGCAGCATAAAGAAATACAGCGGTCTGTACATAAGATATGCTCTCATTATTGTAAGCACAGACTTCTTAACGTATCCCCACATGCTGTGGAAAAGCCTTGATTTACGAAGTTCAGGATTGGTTCTTATAGGAACCGACTTAATAGCCATCTTGTCACGTCCTGCCTGAACGATAGTCTCAAGAGTATATGTGTAATCATTGATAACATTAATTCTCAATGCCGCATCACGGCTGTATGCCCTGAATCCACTGGGAGCGTCAGGTATATCCGTCTTAGACGCAACTCTTACGACCCAGCTTCCAAGATGCTGCAGCTTCTTCTTAAGCGGCGAAAAATGCTCTGTCTCATCAATAGGACGCTCACCGATGACCACATGAGCCTCACCATCCAAAATAGGGCGCACAAGACGCTCGATATCCGCCCCGCAATACTGGTTGTCCGCATCAGTGTTAACAATAATGTCTGCACCGTTACGAAGACATGCATCAAGTCCTGCCATAAAGCCCTTGGCAAGTCCCTTGTTGCGGCGGAATCTTACGACATAATGCACGCCCCACTTCTTAGCTACTTCAGCTGTATTATCCGTACTTCCATCATCAATTATGAGATATTCTATCTCGTCTATGCCATCAATGTGTTTTGGCAAATCATTAAGTGTTACCTCAAGTGTCTCAGCCTCGTTGTAACATGGTATCTGTATAATAAGTTTCATTATGACCTGTATCCCCTTGCCTGCATGCGTTACATGTATGCATATGTAAGTAGATTATATCATTTCCTGCCGGATTATACAAGTGGCGCAAGTCAATCTCCGTTTACACAATCTTCGTTTACACAATTTCTATCAATTTATCATTTTTGTATATAAGCTTTAAAGTAAAAAAATCCGTTGCATTGCGCAGCCTGCAAAGGAACGCTCTGTCCCCTTCCCACAAAGGGAGCTCCAACACACGGTCAGCCTCTACCCACACCAGGTCTCCTTCATCACATATCTTCTCCTCACCCTCAAAGTCATCAGCTGTATACAGCACTGTATATTCAACAACGTCATTCATAACAAATGTAATCAGCCCACGTGCCCTGTAGTCCGTAAGCCTGTACCCGGTCTCCTCAAAAACCTCTCTTACAATACATTCATCCGGTGACTCGCCATCCTCAACATGCCCGCCAACCCCAATGTACTTGCCGGCATTAATGTCATTTTTTTTCTTATTTCTGTATAACATAAGCCATTTGCCATCTTTTTGCAGATAACACAGTGTCGTAAATTCACGTTTCATTTTTTACTCCTTTTCCCACTTCCCCGGCACGCTTCAAAGAAGCCGTGCCGTCCCTACAGGGGGAAAGGTATAATTTTTGTACCGTATAAAAGCGCCGGCACTTAATGAGGACGCCCGGCATGTGCGTGCACATGCCGGGCGTGCGAATTTAGTACCGCTGTGCTTTTATCCGAGCGCAAGCGTGTACAAAAATTATACCTTTCCCCCATCATCATAATAGTGAAGCACATTCGCCCTTTTCCATATGGCAAGGGTATCCCTGAATGCTTTCCACACATCATCAAATTTTATTCTTCTGCAGTTACGTTCGCGCACATACACGACCTTAACCGGCATTTCTTCTATTCTTCCTCCCCGCCTGCTTACGGCAACGAGAAGCTCTATATCATACGCAAAGCCCGATGTCCTGACAAGATGTGCCACCGGCTTTACAGCCTTCGCACGAAAAAGCTTGAGTCCCGTCTGCGTGTCTCTTATCTTCAGATGAAACAGGATCCTCAGCATCATATAATATCCAACACTCATTATCTTTCTTCTGAGCGGATATACAAGCTGTGAATCTTTATGAAGTTTGCAGCCTATGACTGCATCGCAGCCCGTCTCTGTCATTTTATCATAGTAACCCTCAAGCTGTGACGGATTGAGTTCAAGATCTGCATCAAGAAAAGCTATATACTCGCCGGTTGCCTCTGCTATACCTGCAAGTATGGCACTCCCCTTACCATGATTTGTCTCAGAGGATACCATAACAATCCTGTCATCATGTGCTTTTGCACGTTCTATCTCCTGACGGGTATTGTCACGGCTCCCGTCATTAACCACAACGATCTCATAATCAGGCGCAAATGGGGCAATAATCTTTTCTGTCTCCAATATATTGTTATATATCCGTTCGCCTTCATTGTAAGCCGGCATAACCACGGACAATTTTCCATCAAACTTCATTGCCCCCTCCGAATGAATATTTCTTATTCTATCGTATAACTGCATCGATATACATTAACAAGCTGCTTTTCAACACTGAACTTAGTCGGAAACGGATTAATTCCTGACTTTTTGACTGAATTCTGAGTCTCGGACTCATCATAACATATGTCATTTACATTAGAATAAATATTATCTATGCCATAATCTTTGAACAGAAACCAGTCGGTTGTTGTTATGTAGTATACCCTGTCATGGTCCTGCTCAAGCCTGCCTATCTGCTCTTTTAAGTTGTCTGTAATAGGGTACACATCCGCATTTGTCATTATTTTGACCGGAAATTTGAGTGTTGATGCAAGTGCCGAGTCTATAATTACCGCATCCCCCTCAGAGAACTTAGTCGAAAGATCATCAACTATATCCCAGCTCATATTAGTTATGTCTTTCTGTGTCGCAAGTGCTATATTATTAGGCAGCATAAGCACTGCATATATCCCGGCAACAGCCAGAGTTATCACGAATTTTTTTGCACCGGCTTTTGAATCTATCCTGCTTATCCTTAACATCGTAAGAATTATTATAACCGGCAGATAAGGAACTATATACCGGGCATAGTAGTAATAATATGCAATACTTGGCTTAAATACGCACGAATACATAATTACCATATACACAAACATTATCGTAAGCAGCAGATGATCTTTATGTGCCGTAATGAACTGTGGTCTGTATATAAATGCCGCAAACAGGAATATCACCGGAACAATTCCTGAGCTTATCACATATGCATAAAATGTCGAATAGCTGAACCTCATTTTTGTGTGCATAAATGTAATAATAAGTGCCGCAATCGATGCCACAAGCAGTATTCTCACCACAAGCCTCATGTGCTTTCTTATACCGCGCGTGAAGAATTCCCTGAACTTCTCCTGCTTTTCCATAGGCACATATAAAAGCGCAAATGCAAGCGCCATACATACAACTACTACAGCCGTTACAACTGCTGCAAGATTACCTGCATTTATTCCGAGTATAAATATTTTCTTATAGTTGCCATATGTGTATACCGACGCGCATGCCCGCATCATATAAAACCCTGCAAGATATCCCGCAAGTGCGCCCACATTAGCCCACATATACTGCTTATCCCTTGTCATGTAGTAAAGTGTAAAATACGCAATTACTATCATAGGCATAATCGTGTATATCGTAGCATGGAAAAACGCGAATCCAACAATCGGAACAAATGACATGCATGCATACTGGGGATATTTCCTGTCGACCATAAGATACAGATACAGCATTATAAGCACAAATATAAATATCTCTGTAAGCGTCGCCTTGGCTGTCCACAGAACAATCGGTGAACATCCGAATATAATCAGCCCTGCAAGACGTAACTTTTTGTTAATTCTCAGATTACGCATTACGTAATACATAAGAAACAATCCCATAAACATAAGAACCGTCTGGAGATCTGCCATATTTGCATATCCAAACAGACTTCCGTACAGCGCAAGCATCGCTGAATATGTAGGTATGCCGTGCAGTACCCCCGTCAGCTTATCAGGAAAATCATCCTTGTCAAGCACAGGCACTTTTGGGTCATATCCGTAAAAGCCTACAAGAGAGTGGACCGCTTCATACTCATATGATTCTATATCTGTCTTTTCTTCCAGCCTGCCATACTCATCAAATGAATATATGTTGCTGTTTTCATCATATATCAGTGCAAGTGCTTTCACCTGATACACGCCCTGATCCTGGCCCATTCCAAAATATCCGAACTTCGAGTGCATTACTATCAGCATAAGCACAAATACTGCCAGCGGTATCATACTCTCTTTATAGTGAAATACTGCTGTCGGCCGTCTCTTTATCACTGCAGTAACGAGGGTCATGAATACTATTCCCGCAACAAGCGTTATCTTAAGAGCCGCATGTATTCCAAACTTATCCATCCAGAATAATATTCCGGAAGCAAGAACATATGCGCAGAAAAATCCCGTAAGCCCCATAACAAAAAGCTCAACAATATCACGCTTATAATATGCAATTGAGAAGGCTGCCATCATTACGGCTATTCCCGCAATTACGAGTACTGCTGTCATAATCTAATATTCTGCTCCATTCTGAGTATTTTCTGATTGTTCTGATTCCGAACTGTCTGTATCATCAGTGTAATCTGCACCTTCATCCGCTTCATCCACCGTTTCTTCATCTTCCACACTTTCCTGCATCTCATCTTCATTAATAAGCGGCGGTGCATCATCACCAAGTGTCAGGAACTGTATATAATGAAACGGAAATCCCATCGTACGCGTATCCTTATCTCCGTATATAAGCGGACTCCACATAGCACCGCTATGGAAATATATTACATTATATCCGTCTATCATATATGACCAGTTGAGTCTGAAATCAATATACGCTCCGTTATTATCAGCATCTATCTTTGCCTTACCTACATAATACCAGTTTTCCCTGAACTCAATGTCTATATATTCAAGGTTAATCTCGTCCAGCTTAATCTTACTGCCAAGATACAGCCTTACGGTATCATATTTCCGGTATGGTATGTCGCACTGAATAAATGCATTCTGATCCTTTGTCCACGCCATTCCCGAAAGGTCTGTATCATAAAAGCCCTGTGTAACGCTGTCTGCAACACTGTATATTCCCCTGTCGGTAAGATATTCAAACGTCTCATAAAGGTACGCTGAATCTTTGTGTGCCACTATTCTCACTCTCTCAAATGAAGGGTCTTTCACTTCTGTTGTCAGATAATATGTATTCTTGCCGGTATTGCCGAGTTTAGTCATCGAATCCTCATATTCAAGGCCGCCAAAGCATGTGCTCACACCTGTCATAATCTGAATAGGATATCTGTATGTCTCATACATTGAGCGCTGGATTGCAATGGAATCATCCGGCTCTATCTGCTCTGCATAGCTGTTTATATCTTTCCACTGTGCGACACACTCTTTGGAATCCATATTTTTAACGAGTACAGCTGCAGATACCGAAGTGATAACCACCACTGCCAGATTGATTGCGGCATATGTAAGGACATTCCTGCGTCCGGAAGTCTCACTCACACCAAATGCAATTGCAATTCTTTCCGCCAGTACGAATATAAATGATGCCGCTCCTGCAATTGCAGCCGGAAGCACAAGCATCATACTTTGCACGCCGAACAGCCTGCCAAACAGGGCCATAAGCGCAGTCAGCCATGGAAGCTGCTTGACAGCCACAAGCGCAGTGTCACTCTCATATATATACTTAAGAGCCCATGTCTGGCTTCTTCCGAGTGTTCTGTAAAGAGCATACACATTGCAGTCTATTCTGCTTCCTGCAAGTATCATAACTGCCGCACACAGGACAATA
>CAMBEF010000004.1 GCA_945865495.1 uncultured Bacteroides sp.
ATTGATTATGACACCATGTTTTGTCAGGGGATTTGGAATGGCAAAAGGCTTATGGTATGGTATATTCCATTCGGTATCAGCTTTCTGCAATGCGGGGTTTGACCTTATGGGAGTGCGGGAACAGTTCTCGTCGATAACGTATTATGTGGATAATCCGATAGTTAATATAACAGTGATACTGCTGATAATCGTCGGAGGTATAGGCTTTATTACGTGGGAAGATATAAAGAATAACAGACTGCATTTTGCATCATACAGGATGCAGAGCAAGGTCATACTTGTGGCAACGGCGTTATTGATTTTTATTCCGTCAGTATATTTCTTCTTTTGCGAATTCACGGACGGCTCAGTATGGCATCGTGTAATCAGTTCTGTTTTTCAGTCTGTGACGACAAGAACTGCAGGATTTAATACAGTAGATCTTACATCACTTAGTGATGATGGAGTGGCAGTGATGATTATACTCATGCTGACAGGGGGAGCACCGGGATCTACGGCTGGAGGCATGAAGATAACAACGCTTGCTGTTCTTGCAGGCACTATGATTTCCGTATTTGCAAGAAGAGAACACACACATTTCTTTGCCAGAAGGATTGATTCTGATATAATAAGAAATGCGGTGGCGGTATTTATGATGTACATAATATTATTTCTGCTTGGGGGACTTATAATAAGCAGAGTTGAAGCAATACCGCTTCTGACGTGCCTGTTTGAGACTGCGTCAGCGGTTGGAACGGTAGGACTTACGCTTGGCATCACGCCGGGGCTTGGGATGCTTTCAAGAACGATACTTGTGCTGCTTATGTATATCGGACGCGTCGGAGGGCTTACGCTTATCTTTGCAGCGGTTTCACCGAGAAAAGGAAATACGGCGAGACTTCCACAGGAAAAAATGACAGTAGGTTAAGGAGGCAGAATATGAAATCGGTATTATTGATAGGATTGGGAAGATTTGGAAGACACATTGCAAAAAAGCTTAATGAGATGGATCATCAGGTGATGGCAGTAGACAGTGACGAGGAGAGGGTGAATGACGTAATCTCATATGTTACTAATGCACAGATTGGCGACAGCACAAATGAGCAGTTTTTATCATCACTCGGAATACGTAATTTTGATGCATGCATAGTAGCAATCGGAGATGATTTCCAGAATTCGCTGGAGACAGCATCACTTCTTAAAGAACTTGGGGCAAAAAAGGTAATTGCAAGGGCAGCAACGGATGTGCAGGAAAAGTTTCTGCTTCGTAATGGGGCAGATGAGGTTGTATATCCCGAGAAGCAGCTTGCATCATGGACTGCAATAAGGTGTACGTCTGATATGATACTTGATTATACGGAGCTTGATGACGGATATTCTATATTTGAAATAGAAACACCTGAGAGCTGGATAAATAAGACTATAGTTGAAATTAATATCCGCAGGAAATACAATATAAATGTTCTTGCAATACGTGGAAACGGAAAACTTAATATGAATATTAATCCGGATACGCGTTTTATGGAAGGAAATTCAGTGCTTATACTGGGACAGCAGAAAGATGTTCAGAAAT
The DNA here is from genome assembly GCA_945865495.1 of uncultured Bacteroides sp. Taxonomy (GTDB): domain Bacteria; phylum Bacillota; class Clostridia; order Lachnospirales; family Lachnospiraceae; genus Bacteroides_F. The sequence continues at coordinate 1,553 of CAMBEF010000004.1, forward strand.
GTTTAAAAATATAATAAAAAGCATAGCAATACTTGCCGGGGCAACAGCTCTGGGAATGGTATTTTACAGAATCGGATTTTCAAGTGCCAATATAATCATGGTATACATACTGGGTGTGCTTATCACTTCTATAGCAACATCACACAGAGTTTACAGCCTTATATCTTCAATAGCCAGTGTATTTGTATTTAACTATCTTTTTACAGCACCGAGGTTCTCGCTGTCGGCATATGAGACAGGTTATCCGGTAACGTTTGTTGTAATGTTTATTACGGCATATGTCTCCGGAACATTCTCATTAAGGTACAAAGAGCAGGCCAGACAATCTGAGAAGCTTGCAGATACTACACGTATACTGTTTGATACTGATAAGCTGCTTACGGCTGCAAAGGGCAGGGATGCAATAATAAAAGCGGCTGCCGGGCAGATAAGCAGGCTGCTTGAAAGGAACATAGTAATTTATCTTAATGTTGACGGAAAGCTTTCAGAACCATACATGCTTAATGTATCGGACAGCAGCTGTGCCGGTAATGCCGGAGTGATGGACGAGAAAAATGTGGCCGAGTGGGTTCTTGCTAATAACCATTATGCCGGAGCTTCGACAGACAGATTTGCAGATTCTGTGTATGTATATTATGCGGTGAGGGTTAATGACAGAGTATATGGAGTTATAGGCATAGAGGCAAAGGACAAAATACTCGACAGTTCTTCACAGAGCATATTGTTATCAATCCTTGGTGAGTGCGCACTTGCACTTGAAAATGAGAAAAACCAGAGAGATAAGGAAGAAGCGGCAATCCTTGCAGAGAGCGAGCAGCTCAGGGCAAACCTGCTCAGATCGATATCACATGACCTGAGGACGCCGCTGACAACTATAGCCGGCAATGCCAGCAGCCTTTTAAGTAACGGAAAAAGCTTTGATGAACAGACAAGATATCAGATATATCAGGATATTTATAATGATTCCGTGTGGCTTAATAATCTCGTTGAGAATCTGCTTTATGCAACAAGGATAGAAGAAGGAAGAATGGTACTTAATACATCAACGGAGCTTCTCGCAGATGTTATTGATGACGCAGTAAGACATGTGAAGCAGCATTCCGGTGAGCACAGTATTTTTGTTGAGAGCGATGATGAGTACATACTTGTGACAGCCGATGCAAGACTTATTGTTCAGGTAATAATTAATATAGTTGATAATGCGGTAAGGTATACACCGCCGGCTTCTCATATAACGATACGTTCCTGCAGGGAGAATAATATGGCTGTGGTGTACATTGAGGACAATGGCAATGGTATATCTGATGAAGATAAAGAGCATGTTTTTGACAAGTTTTACAGTGGAACCAACAGGATTGCAGACAATCGCAGAAGTATAGGATTGGGATTGTATTTGTGCAAAGCGATTATTGAGGCACATGGAGGAACAATAACGGTAAGGGATAATAATCCTGCCGGTGCGGTGTTTGTATTTACATTGCCACTTGCTGACAATGCGTTTTAAAAGGCTGTTATTACATTTTAGAGGAATTCGGAGGAAACAATTATGAGCAGAGCCAACATAATGGTTGCAGAGGATGACGGACCTGTAAGAAATCTTATAACCGTGACGCTTAAAGCGCATGATTACGGCTATGTAACAGCCACTACCGGGGAAGGTGCAATAAATACTGCCGCATCTGTCAATCCTGATATTATTCTTCTTGATCTGGGGCTTCCCGATATAGATGGTGTTGAAGTTATAGAGCGTATAAGAACCTGGTCTAACGTGCCGATTATAGTTGTAAGTGCAAGAAGTGAGGATAGTGACAAGATAGACGCGCTTGATGCGGGCGCAGATGATTATCTGACAAAGCCGTTTTCTGTTGAGGAACTGCTTGCCAGACTGCGGGTTATCGAAAGAAGGCTGGCACTTATGCAGAGCAGTTCGCTTACAGGAGCTGTATATGAGAATGGCGGGCTTGTGATTAATTATGCACAGCAGTGCGCATATCTTAACGATACAGAGCTGCATCTTACACCAATAGAGTATAAATTATTATGTCTTCTCGCACATAATACGGGAAAAGTCCTGACCCATAAATATATACTTCAGAACGTCTGGGGGAGCAATCTTGAGAGCGACATGGGCTCTCTGCGGGTATTTATGGCAATGCTCCGTAAAAAACTGAATTCGGGTCAGAACTCTCCTCAATATATACAGACACATGTGGGTATAGGTTACAGAATGCAGAAGGTTGACTAAAGCTGCATGTCTGTAAGCCTGTAAGCCGTATCGTACTATACCATCACCCGATTCCGCCAAGCAGTATTCCAAGTATAAGAACGAGTATGCATACCGGGCAGTAGATATATCTGCATACCGGAAAGAATGCCTTTGTAAATATCCGGCTGCGTCCTGTATTTATCTGAGATTCTACATATTTCTTACCGCATACCCAGAAGAACATGATTCCGGCAAGTCCTGCACCGAGAGGACAGATGTAGATTGAGAGAACGTCCATCCAGTCAGAAACTATGCCCTGAATACATATTGATACGATAAGTGCTATTACTGCTATGACACCACAGGAGGCCTTGCGTCCGAGGTGGAGCTTTTCCTGAATTGTCGCAATCGGTGCTTCGTATAAATTGATTAACGAAGAAAGTCCGGCTGAGAATACGGCAACAAAGAAAATTACTGCTATTATATAGCCGCCCGGCATTGACTTGAACAATGCAGGAAGATATATGAACATAAGTCCGGGACCGCCCTGATTAAGCTGCGCTCCGGTCGTAGCCATTGCAGGAATTATGACAAGTGCCGCAAGGAGTGCTGCAAGTGTGTCAAACAATGCAACTCTTCCGGCAGCGGCAGGGATATCTTCATTGTCGGGAAGATATGAGCCGTATATAAGTGTGCCGTTACCCGCAACAGACAGTGAGAAGAACGCCTGACCAAGTGCAAATATCCACGTTGACGGGTCAGCCAGAGCCTTAGGGTCAACACGGAATATGTATCTGTAGCCGTCTATAGCGCCCGGCTGGAATGCAACATATATGCCAAGAATTGCAAAAAGTATAAAGAATATCGGCATCATTACTTTGTTGGCTTTCTCGATGCCACGCCCAATTCCAAACATAAGAATAATGATTCCGATTACAAGAGCGGCAATCTGCCATGCATTGTTGCCAAATGCACTCGCCATTGAACCAAAACGTGCAGCGAATTCTCCGGCATCTGAAGGAGCGAGAGTGGCACCTGTGAATGCACCGACCATATATCTGAGAATCCACCCCATGACGACAGTATATCCGATTGCCATGGCAAGAGCACCCGCTACAGGTATGTAGCCGAGCAGTTCACCAAGCTTCTTTCTGCCTTTTGTGCCGCATGCATATCCAAATGCGTCAACAGGACCCGACCTCGTGGCACGTCCGAAGCTCATCTCGCCGATTACGCCGGTGAAGCCTATAAGTGCAACAAATATAAAATACGGAATCAGATATGAGCCGCCGCCGTACATGGATACCCTTGTCGGAAACATCCATATATTGCCCATTCCGACTGCTGAGCCGATACATGCGAGGATAAAGCCCCACCTGTTATTAAAAGAATCACGCTTGTTCATTGTAAAATCCCCCGATATCCTGCCGGAGCATTGCATGACAGCTCCGGAACATAATATATTTAATATACGATGCCAGGGGCAAAAGGTCTAAACCCACATGAGCTCGCTCATAGGTGGGTGAAAGACCTTGGGACCCGCCCCCGATATGAGCATAAAAGTGGGATGATAATCCCATGATATGCGAATATTGGGGAGGATTGTGGGAGTGCGGAGCACGGAACAATCCATAGGCATCAAAGTCGGGGGCTTTTGCCCCCAACATCAATATACATGAATATTATTCTTATGTAAACGATTTAATATTGATGATATTGTAAATGTATGGCATAATTACAAAAACAATCACAAACAGCAGGAGGACATTATAATGTCAGAGATTCACAGCATAGATGCAGAAGATGATCAGTTTGCATACCGTTACGACACACAGCTTTTGATTGACCGCCGTGACGAAGATCTTGATGAGGATGCAATAGCTGACTACATAACAGAGCATTTTGAAGGGAACAGCCTTATAGCAGCAGGAGACGAGGACCTTGTCAAGATTCATTTTCATACCAACGAACCTTGGAAGATTCTTGAATACTGCAATTCTGTAGGAGAGATATATGATATCGTTGTTGAGGATATGATTCGTCAGTCAGCAGGAATGCAGGGCTGAAAAAAGATAAATGTATATACATATCCGCTAAAATATGTTAAAATTATGACAATGCATCTGCCGGAAGTGAAAGCTGCGGCAGATGTTCTGCTATATTTATAGTATTTATATGCGCAATGTGGCTTATACAGAAAGGACAAAAGAATTATGCAGGATTATGATGAGTCGTTTTTCAGGGCGAAAGCCAACAGAAGAGCCGGGACAACATGGCTCATACTTATGGTGATAATATCGGTATATTATGGAGTCAAGGCAGGAGCGGGCAGACTGAATGGTGCATATTTTACAGCATTTATGATATTCGGATGGGCTGCATTTGCTGCGAGCTTTGTATTTCTTAAGCTTAAGGGCATGGACAGCAAAAGTTATAAATGGGTACTTGGAATGGGATATCTGCTTTTTTATGCTGTTGTTGCATGGACGTCTCTTGATCAGACATCGTATGTATTTATACTTCCGCTGATTTCAATTCTTATCCTTTATAAAGATCCTAAGTTTATAAAGTCCATGATGTGGATGACACTGTTTGTACTTATTTCAAGCAACATGTATAAGGGAATTGCTAAGGGAATGATGGACTTCGTGTCAAGCGAGGAGTGCGCATTACAATTTGCCATGGTGCTCTGCTGTTATGCATGTACTAACATGGCGATAAAGCATCTTGTTGAATCGGATGGTGCCCTGACTTCATCAATAAAGAGCAATCTTGCACGGGTGGTACAGACTGTTGAACAGGTTAAAGATGCAAGTAATACAATAGTGGATGGAGTAACCGTTGTAAGAGAGCTCGCTGATGAGAATAAGGCAGGTGCGGATGATGTCGTAAGAGACATGGCAATACTGTCCGATAATAACAGGGTTCTTAATGACAGGACGCTTTCATCAGTTGAGATGACTAAGGTTATTGATACACAGGTAGGCAATGTTGCAGAGCTTATGGATAAGGTAGTAGAGCTTATCGGTGCTTCAATAGAACATGCCAATGTAAGTGCCGGCGAGCTTACTGAAGTTGTTGATATTACTAATAAGATGTCAGAACTTTCAACGCAGATAGAGAATATACTTGGCGATTTTAAGAAAGAATTCCAGAATGTTAAGGAAGAAACGAGCACTATCGAGGGAATTACTTCACAGACCAATCTGCTTGCACTGAATGCATCTATAGAAGCTGCAAGGGCAGGAGAAGCCGGCAAGGGATTCGCGGTTGTTGCTGATGAGATACGTAACTTAAGCAGCGGAACGCAGGCATCGTCTAACAGCATTATGGAAGCACTTTCCAATCTTGAATTAACATCTGAGAAGATGATGGAAGCAATAGAAGAGACTGTTAAGCTTATTCAGATCAATATTGAGAAGGTGTCCAATGTAAACAGAAGTGTTACAGACATCACCAATGATGCGACAAGCCTTGGTGACAACATAAAGGTTGTAGACAGCGCTGTTAAAGAGGTTGAGTCATCTAACCGTACATTGACGGATAACATGAATCAGGTAGGAACGGTCATGGAGACAATGACCAAGAGTATCGGAGAAGCAGAACTTACAACTAAGACTATGCTCAGCAAATACGAAGCTAGTGCCAGCAGCGCAATGGAGATTGAGAGCGTGGTAGGAAAACTTATGGGTGAGCTTGGTGTCGGTGGTTTTATGGGAATCCAGGATATCGAGAGTGGAATGAAGGTAGTCCTTGCATGTGTGAATGGTGGCAAAAAAGCTGAGAGTGAAGGCGAAGTAGTCAACAGAACGGATTCGAGCATATATGTAGTATTTGGAGACGGCGGAAGGGCTGTCCTGGATAATGGTGGAAGACAGCCGGTATGTCAGCTTCAGATAGTTGTAGATAATGCCATGTACAGCTGGGATAATATTACACTTCATCCAGCAAAACCAAATGAGAGCGGACAGTTCAGGATTGATATCAGCAATAATCCGAAGGTGTTCAACAGAAGAAGATATCCACGTCTTCCGCTTGCTGACAGCTGTACGGTAAGAATTGCAGGCGTTGATGCCGTATACAACGGACATATGGTTAATATAAGTGCCAATGGATTTGCATTTTCGGTAAAAGATGCAGCATTTGCTGACAATAAAGGAAGTAAAGTCACTGTAGAAGTTCCGGGGGTTGGCGTTATTGGCAATAAGCCGCTTGAAGGTGTCATTATCAGAAGTTCTGACAATGACGGTGAGTATATTGTAGGCTGCAGAATGCCTGAGGACAGTGAAGTGATCAAGGCATATGTAGAGAAAAAATTGTCGAAATAATCAATTATATGTGATAATGTAGTGAGCAGATGGTAATTAACATCTGCTCATTTTTACAGGCAGAAACGGAGATTGATATGGTTTATTTTGTTGGGGCAGGAAGTGGTGCTGCCGATCTGATTACTGTACGCGGAATGCGGCTTTTGAAGGAAGCGGACGTAATAATATATGCGGGCTCGCTTGTGAATCCGGAACTTCTTGAGTATGCGGACGGCAATTGCAGAATATATGACAGTGCGAAGATGACACTGGATGAAGTGATAGAAGTTATTGAGTGTGCAGAACATGAGGGACTTATGACAGTACGTCTGCACACGGGGGAACCGAGCATATATGGTGCGGTGCGTGAGCAGATGGATATTCTGGATGAAAAATGTATAAGATACGAAAGCTGTCCCGGAGTAAGTGCGTGCTTTGGTGCGGCATCATCGCTCAATATGGAGTATACACTGCCCGGAGTGTCACAGTCTCTTATCATAACGAGAATGGCGGGAAGAACCGGAGGTGTACCGGAGACGGAGAGTATCGAGAGCTTTGCGGCACATAAGGCATCGATGGCAATATATCTTAGCACGGGAATGCTGGATGAACTGTCAGAGAGACTTATAGCAGGAGGATATACGTCTGATACGCCCGCGGCTCTTGTGTATAAGGCAACGTGGAAAGACGAACAGGCATATGTATGCACGCTTGGAAGTCTCGCCGATACGGCAAGGAAAAACAATATAACGAAGACAGCACTTGTTATTGTCGGTGAAGCTGTTACACACCGTAATTACATGAAGTCAAGGCTCTATGCACCTGATTTTGAGACAGAGTTCAGAAAAGTAAAAATGCATCAGGAGACAGAAGAATGATAGCTTATGTCACATGGTTTACAGAGCAGGGAAGGCAGATTGCAGATAAAATTGCAGGAATGCCATTACACATAATATATGGACAGTGCGGTGAAAGCTATGGTGGACGTATTGTTACAGGTGGACTTACAATAAGGCTGAGAAATGGACGAACAATGCATGAGTGGCTTTCAGAGGCATTTGCAAAGGGACTTCCTGTAATAATCATAGGAGCAGCAGGTATTGCGGTGCGTGCAATAGCGCCATTTGTTACAAGCAAGATTGAGGACAGCCCTGTCATAGTAATAGATGATGCGGGAAGATATGTGATTCCTGTGCTTGCCGGACATCTTGGCGGTGCCAATGAACTGGCTTCACATATTGCGGCACGGCTCACAGACACAGACTGCAAATCACAGCCTGTAATTACTACATCGACAGACGTTAATAATGCATTTGCGATAGACGTATTTGCAAGACGTAATGGTCTGAGAGTATGCAATGCGGATGGAATACGAAAGGTATCGGGAAGGGCAGTCGGCGGCAGTACGATAGTAATGGCAATTGACAGACAGAGCGGTGGATGCATGGAAGAGTGCGATATCGAAGATAGTGAAAAAGATGGCGCAGTTGCCGCGGACATGCTCAGAATTACTGATTTGGATGAAATGAGCCCTGATGGTCATGTGGATGTCCTGATTACCAATGATGCAGATGAGGAAAAAGTCAGCCTGTATAAGCAGAAAGCTGATCTGATACTTGCACCTAAGACAGATGTGCTTGGAATCGGATGTAAGAAGAACAAAGAATATGAGGGCATACAGCGCAGAATTGAAGAGGCCTGTGCTGCGGGATTTGTCAGAGAGGATAACATCTGCGCGCTGGCTTCTATAGATGTAAAATCTGATGAAGCCGGGCTGCTTGAGACTGCACAGATAATGCGGGTGCCTTTTGTTGTATTTACAGCGGAAGAACTTAGAAAAGTGCCGGGAGATTACACTCCGTCGCAATTCGTTGAGAATACCACAGGGGTTGATAATGTGTGTGAGCGTGCCGCAGTTGCCGCATCAGGAGGCGGAAGGCTGGCAGTAAGAAAGCAGGCGGGCGATGGAATTACGCTGGCGGTGGCAAAAAGAAGAAGCATTAAGCTGAGGTTCTGAGATTTGTGCTTACGGGAATGGAGAATAGTGTGAAAAATATATATGTTGTCGGGATGGGACCCGGAGAAGAATCAATGATGACACAGCAGGCGATAGACGCGCTTGAGGCAAGTGATGTTATTATAGGATATACTGTATATCTTAATCTGCTGGGAGAGCGCTTTGCGGATAAGGAAATGCTTTCAACACCTATGAAAAAGGAGCGCGAGCGCTGCATTATGTGTTTTGAAAAGGCCCGCGAAGGGAAAAAGGTTGCAATGATATGCAGCGGTGATGCAGGGATATACGGAATGGCATCACTTATGCTTGAGCTTGGGAAAAATTATCCTGACTGCGATATAACGGTAATTCCCGGAATTACGGCTGCAAGCAGTGGTGCGGCCCTGCTTGGAGCACCGATTAACCACGATTTCTGTGTGATAAGCTTAAGTGACCTGCTCACCCCGTGGGAGCTTATAGAGAGGCGGCTTGCGGTTGCGGCAGAGGGAGATTTCGCAATAGTGCTGTATAATCCGTCAAGCCGCAAACGTGCGGATTATCTTGAACGCGCCTGCTCAATCCTGATGGCGCATGGAGTGACGGCTGACAGGGCGTGCGGATATGTGGAGAATATAGGACGGGAAAACACAAAAGCCGTGACACTTACGCTCGGAGAGCTTATGAATACATCTGTGAATATGTTTACAACTGTATTTATCGGAAACTCACAGTCAGAGATAATTGACGGCAGGCTGGTAACAAAAAGAGGCTATGACATAGAAGGCATACATAATAATATCAGTAACGATAAGCGGCAGTAAGGGGATTGATAATGTCTAAGGTTTTGATATATTCAGGTACAACGGAAGGACGCATGCTTGCACAGCAGTTGGCACATGCAGGCATAGAATGTGATGTACATGTGGCAACTGAGTACGGACAGATAGTAATGCCGCAGCTTGATAAGGTCAATGTGCATGTTGGAAGACTTGATGCCAATGAGATGTATGAGGCGGCACGCAATGGTTATGCGGCAGTTGTTGATGCTACGCATCCATTTGCAACGGAGGTCTCGGCGAATATACGCAAAAGCCTTGAAACGCTGGATGTTCCGTATATAAGGCTTTCAAGAAAAATGGATGTCATTACGGATATGACGCAGGGGAATGAAAGCGGTAATGCAGGCAATAGTAACATCAATAGTAACGTCAATAGTATAAGCGGTAACAGTCATGTAAGATATTTTGAGGATTATGAAAGCTGTGCCGCTGCGCTTGAGACAACAGATGGCAATATCCTTCTGACAACGGGAAGCAAGGAGCTTGGAATATTCTGCAATGACGGAAAGCTTTGTGAAAGGCTCTATGTGCGTGTGCTTCCGGGACAGGACAATATTGCACTCTGCGAGGCGGCAGGAATACGGGGAAAGCAGATAATCGCAATGCAGGGACCGTTTTCCGTGGAGATGAATACCGCGCTGATTAATCAGTTTTCAATAAAGTATCTTGTTACAAAGGCAAGCGGCGAACACAGCGGTTTTGCAGAGAAGCTTGAGGCGGCACGTAATACGGGCATTGAAGCATTTATTATAGGAATGCAGGCAGAGGATAACGGCTTATCATATGCTGAGGTGCTTAAGCGCATCCTCGAAATCTGTAATGTAAAATCAGAACCGGACATAGCAGTAAATGTGTCGTTCATAGGAATTGGCATGAGTGGAAGAACACTCACAAAAGAAGCGGAAGAGGCGCTTAGTGCTGCCGGGCTGGTATTCGGTGCCGGCCGCATGCTTGACAGTGCATCAGAGTATATCGGAAGAGGTGCAGCATGTTATCCGTATTATATGGCAAAGGACATCATTCCGGTGATAAAAAGATATGAAAATGATACGTCAGACAGAAGCCTTAACGTGGCGGTACTGTTTTCAGGTGATACAGGCTTTTACAGCGGGGCTGCAAAGCTTAAGGAAGCATTGGAAGCGGACGGTTACACACGGGTGAAGATATATCCGGGCATCTCATCGGTTTCATATCTGGCAGCAGCAACGGGGAATTTATGGCAGAACGCAAAGCTTCTGAGCATACACGGGATGAGTGATAAACGAAGAGCAGAGGCACTTGTAAAGGATGCTGTGCGATACAATGAAAGGACATTTGTGCTTGTGTCGGGAAGTGATGATGTACAGAGAATCAGTACGTGGGTAAATGATATTAAAGCCGGATGTGCAAAAAATCCTGTGACAGATTCCATCCGCATAATTGCCGGATATAATCTGGGATATGATGATGAGAAGATAACGGAGCTTGCAAAAAGCGTGGATATTGCAGGTCGTAACGCAGGGCAGAACGGATTGTATACATTGCTGATACTTAATGACATACCGGAGAGAAAAAGGCTTGCACCGGGATTGCGCGATGAGGAATTCATGCGTGAGGTAAAAGTGCCTATGACCAAAAAAGAGGTCAGAGTGGCGGCGGTAAGCAGCCTTGAGCTGACAAGCGGTGCGGTTGTATATGACATCGGAAGCGGAACAGGCTCAATAGCAATTGAATGTGCGATGCTCTCTCCTGATATAAAGGTATATGCATTTGAATGTAATGAACAGGCACAGAAGCTTCTGCGGGAGAATATAGAGCGGTTCGGAGCTGCCAATGTATATCCTGTTGACGGTATGGCACCTGAAGTACTTGATACAGAAGGTCTTGAGCCGCCTACAAATGTATTTATCGGGGGAAGCAGGGGACAGCTTGAGACTATTGTAGAGAAGGTGTGGGAGCTGAACCCTGAAGCCGTGGTAGTGATAAGTGCAGTGACGCTTGAGACGCTTGCGCGTATTACGGGACTTGCCGCGAAGAGTACTGATGACGGGTACAATGTAAGGTGCGAGATAGTACAGATGCAGGTTAATCAGGTAAGACAGGCTGGAAGCTATCATATGATGCAGGGAACCAATCCGGTATTCCTGTGTGTACTGAAAAGAGCATAAGAGAGGAAAACATAAAGACATGCGGCAGGGAATTGTTATAGTAAGCTTTGGAACTACATATCCGGGAACGAGGCATAAGAATATCGAGGCGATAACACGTCAGGTAAGAACGGTATATCCTGAGGCTGTTATTGCGGAGGCCGTTTCAAGTGAAACTGTCAGAAGAGCAATGAAGCAGAGAGAGTGTATTGACGCACTTGGCACAGAGGAAGCGCTTGAGTATATGAAAGCTCAGGGCGTTACACATGTGGCTGTGCTTCCGACACATGTACTTGACGGTATAGAGAACAACCGCATGAAGGAGAATATCGTAAAATACGAATCTGATTTTGAGTCGGTTAAGGTAGCGGATGCACTTCTTGCACGCGATGAAGATTATGTTAATATTGCAAAGGCTGTTTGGGAGTCTCTGAAGGATGAGGTTGGAGACAAGACACTTGTATTTATGGGACACGGCACCGAGCATGCGGCGGATGCGGATTATGAGCGCATGGAGAAGGTGCTCCGTGAATATTCACACCATAATATATACATAGCAACTGTGGAAGGAAGTGTCACTATTGAAAATGTAATTACGCACATGAATGCGGATAATGCAGATAAATGTGTTGTCCTGACGCCATTCATGCTGGTTGCCGGTGACCATGCCAACAACGATATGGCAGGAGAAGAGGATTCATTTGCAAGTAAGCTTGCGGATGCAGGCTATGATGCGGAGTGCATTATAAGGGGAATGGGAGAATATCCGGCAGTGCGCGAGGTATATATGGAGCATCTGCGCAGGGTAACGGAGAAGCTGTTTGCTGACGGTGGCGGCGAAACAAAGAGAAACGGAACTCTGTATGGCATAGGTGTTGGACCGGGTAATCCGCAGCTTATGACACTTGAAGCGCTTAATATCATGAAAATGTGTGATATCATCATACTTCCTGCGGTCTCGGCAGATGAATGCCATGCATACCGCATAGTTGAACAGGTATATGAAGATATTAAAAATAAGCCGCTTGTGTGTATGCCTTTTCCGATGATAAAGGACGAAAAAAAGCTTGAGCATGCACACATGCGCATTTATGAGACCATAAAGGATTGTCTTGAACACGGAAAAAATGTCGGAATGCTCACCATAGGAGACCCCGGAATCTATTCAACATATATGTACATGCACAGACGTGCGGCTGCCGATGGCCATAATGTGCGCATTATAAGCGGAGTCCCGTCATTCTGTGCCGTTGCGGCAAGACTTGGAATGGCGCTCGGAGAGAAGAAGCAGGAGATTCATATTATCCCTGCATCATATGATGTAAAAGAGCCATTGCAGTACGGAGGAACCTGCGTATATATGAAGTCGGGCAGAAGGCTTAAGGAGCTTACGGATGCACTTGCAGAGCAGAAGGCAGGCGGAAGAGCATTTGAGGTGTATGCCGTGTCTGACTGCGGCATGCCGACAGAGAAGGTGTACAGAGGGCTGGAAGAAGTGATGTGCGCTGAAGGCTATCTTACAACGGTAATCGTAAAATATGCGGATTGATGAAGCAACAGCGTCACTTGATGTTGATAATGAAACCGAGATTCAGGAAGCAATTTCACATCTGGTAGAGGGCAAGACAGTCCTTGTGATTGCACACAGGATGAGAACTGTTGAAAATGCAGATAAGATTATTGTACTTGATGGCGGCGTAGTGGCGGAGGGCGGTAATCATGACGAGCTTATGAAGAAGAACGGCATCTATGCAATGCTTGTGAAGCTTCAGACAGCCTCGGCAAATTGGAAGCTGAAGAGCAATTAACAAATTCCCGTTTGTAGAACTGATCAGCATATTCCTGTAAATTAAAACGAACCATTATTTTGATTGTTTTTTTACGTTAAAAACAATTAAAATAATGGTTTTTGTTACAAATATTATATTATATGATTTAATAAAGAAAAAGTCGGAAATCATAAAACTGGAAGGTGAGTTTATGAAAGAAAGATTATTTGTAACACCGGAATACACAACTGCAAAGGAAATTAAACAGATTCGGAAGGAATTGCATTTGACGCAGAAAGAATTTGCAGAATTTATCAATTGTTCCAAGCCGACCGTAGAACGTTGGGAGAGAAGCAAAGAAGTGATTCGTGGGCCAATTGTTCCATTTCTAAAAATGCTGCAAAAATATCCGGAATATGAGCAGGAAGTGAAGGTGCCGGAAAAAGTATGGCCGCTCAGAATATGGTATATGTATGAGCAGGATGTATGCACTTTGATTGATGTGAACGAGCTGGAACGAAAAGTGAAAATAAGGAATTATACAGACAAGGTTATGTTCCGTGCTTTCGGTACTGTAGAAGATCCGGATTATAATGATTATCAGGAGTTTTTGAAATCAAGATGTTTCCCGGAAAGTCGAGATAAGATGAAATTGATATTGAAGGATCTGGGACTGGCATTTTATGATCCGATTATGATTATAGAGAAGACTGAGGGACGAATGGCAGAAGATGATTTTTGGATTCGCATAGAGAGGTAGATGCATGATAGAATTATTTGAGCAGAATATCCGGACAAATGACCGGCAGTCTTCAAAAGGGAACCAACTAAAATGGGAGAATAAAGGAATATGGTATAAAGCAGATTATTACGCTGGAGCGGTTGTTCAAGAGTTTTTTCGGAGAAAGTTTATACAAGATTTTGTATAGAATACCGGAGCATGAAGAACGCTTAAATTTTTTAGTGCAGCAGGTAGAACGTATGACAGGACTTCAGAAATTTGGTATTTATATGAACAAGTTGCTGACGATTGATGCGTTATTTCTGAATGAAGATCGTCATACACACAATATTGCGGTTCTGATGAATGGGAAAGGCAACTATGCGTATTGTCCGATTTTTGATAATGGGGCGGGATTACTGGCGGATACAACCATGGATTATCCATTGTCGGGAGACGTTCATATGCTTATGGATAATGTTCGGGCGAAAACGATATGTGACGAATTTGATGAGCAACTGGATATTTCGGAAGCCTTATATAAAACAAACTTAAAATTCAACTTTACAAAAAAAGATGTAACAGAACTGCTTAAAAATGCAGGGGTATATCCGGAAGAAATCAGAAACAGGGTAGAAACGATTATATTTGCACAGATGCGAAAATATTCTTACTTATTTTCGTCAGTGTAAAGAATAAAATTTGATGAAGTTGAATAAGCTGCGGTTTCCGGCTGCATACTCGCCCATGCAAACATCTATGACCACCTGTCGGTTCCCCATTCTGATGTTATTTTCTGTATATCATTAGTTTGTTAAAACAGAAGTTGACTGATAAATAGTTATTAGTCTAAATCGTAACAAAAGACCGCTTTGTCGAAATTTCGATTCTTTAAATCCTCATCTGAAATGCTCCAAAATATATTCCACAGACAGCCTACATTGTAATCGTATTGAAACAGCAGCTGTGTTTTTTCGTCTACATTCGGAATATTGCCACCCGTAGGATAACCAAATAATTTGTTTCCGTCATACGAAAGGTATTCGATATCATAATCCGGAGCGACTTCTGCAAGACGGTCAAATTGGTTACTGTCAAGCACATATCCAAGGGACTGATAATCTGTAGTGAGTTCAAACTCGACAGCCTTTTCCTCAAATGCTTCTGTAAAATATTTTGAATAATATGGAACAGGCGGCACAGTTCTCTTTAAATTCGATATGTCACCGTTGTACCATATTACCTTGTGATAAGCCACATTTTCGGGATCGTCAGCAACGCTTTCAATCCATTTGTTGGTTTGGTGAATTGAGTCGATTTCTCCGCTCCAGAAAAAATATAAAATACCCGTGTGCGGAAGCCTGTTTTCAATATCCAAGTCGGCAATGTCCGCAAGATTGATTTGAGCAACAAGCTGCATTGCTGATTTTTCGTACCGCTCAGTGGCATCTCCACGCTTGCAGTAATAGCCCGACATTGTGGGATATGGAATTTCGGGTGGAAGGTCGGGAAATCCACCGATTTTACTTGTGCCTTTTGCAATTATATTTCCCACATTCTTCACACACATTTTAATAGTTTTTTTCCGGTAGTCTTTAATACTTTCTGCAATATCAGTGTGTCCTTCTTTAATAAGGAATTCCATCAAATCCATTTCATGCATTTTCATCTTATACCTCATAATTCCAATTTATAAATCTAACATATCCCAATTTTTCGTATAACCGGACAGTCTGCATATCAGCCTTTATAAATAAAACTCCGTTCTCCTGAGCTGCGTATAAGGCTTTGCATTTCTTATTTTTGAAGCTTCCTGCATATCTATATCCACATATAAAATCTGTTCCGTGTCATCTGCCTTTGCAAGAACATCTCCATTTGCATCAACAACAATGGATTCTCCCGAAAAGCACATATTCCCTTCTGTACCGACACGGTTGCACATTGCCAGTATAACGCTGTTCTGAAATGCCTGTACACGGAGTACCCATTCAAACATCTGCGATGGTTCTGCTTTTGTATTGACGGTCGGTATCAGAATCAGATCCGCTCCCTGCAATGTTTCTGTCCGTATGCTCTCAGGATAATGTCTGTCAAAGCACACAACAATGCCAATCTTTCCTAATTCCGTATCAAAGACACGGAAGCCATCATCGGACGGCGTATAATAATCCTGCTCGTAGAATTGTTCCGCCTGTGCTACATGCACCATTTTCTGTACGCCTTTTACTTCGCCGTTTTTATCAATGAAAATGCCTGCATCATACATCCTGTCGTTTTCAAGAAGATACAGATTAGGCACTGCTGAAATTGTATTCTTCCTGCATATGTCACAGAAATTTTTAACAGGCTCTCCCTCGATTGTTACCGCATATTTACGCACATCCTGACCCGGATACTGCGGGAAAAATTCAGTCAGATGCACCTCCGGGAACAGCACAAGGTCTGCGCCGTGCGCCGCTGCCACTTCAACTGCCCGCAGGCTTTTATTTAGATTTAACTCTACACTGCCGTAATTCGGCATCTGAACCAATGCTAACCGCATAATGTGCTCATTAGAATCCCTTTGTTTGAAATCATCATATCATGTGATTTTGAAAAGGTAAATAAGGATGACCCGAATGTGTTCAAAAAGTATGGCTATACAAAGTATGTCCATACTTAGAATAACAGGCGTTTGTGCCTGTGAAACAGGGGAGAGTTTCTACTCGGTTTCAAAAAATGAAAAAAAATACGATTTTGAAACCGGTAGCTTGCATATACTATTTGCAGCCTATATAATAAATATTGTAGGACAGTTTCAAAAAATAAAAAAAATTAAACTTTTGAAAGTGGGTGGATATATGAGAACCATTACAAGAGAAAAGTATCTTAATAGATTTATTGAGTTGAACGGTACGCCTGACATTAAGATTATTACGGGTATCCGTCGTTCCGGCAAGTCAAAGCTGATGCAGGCATATATTGAATATCTGAAAAATCATTTTGAAAATATCAATATCATATTTATTGATTTTATGGACTTGGCTTATGAAGATATTAAGGAATATCATGCACTGCATAATTATGTGGAGGAACACTATCAGGCAGGAAAAACTAATTATCTTTTTGTAGATGAAGTTCAGATGTGTCCAAAATTTGAGCTGGCAATCAACAGTCTATACTCAAAAGGTAAATACGACATCTATGTGACGGGCTCCAACGCGTTCCTGCTAAGTGCAGATTTAGCAACTCTTTTTACCGGACGTTACATTGAAATTCATGTATTTCCGTTTAGCTTCAGGGAATATTGTAAGTATCATGAAGATATTCAGGACAAGGATAAATTGTTTGATGAGTATTCCATCAAAGGAGGGCTGGCTGGCTCTTATGCTTACAGAACAGAGAAGGACCGGACAAATTATATTAAAGAAGTTTATGAAACCATCGTAACAAGAGATCTGGTACAGAAATATGCCTTGCCGGACACATTGGTTTTGCAAAGACTAAGCGAGTTCTTGATGGATAATATCAGCAATCTGACTTCACCCAATAAAGTAAGCCGGTTGCTGACGGCGAATGATACACCGACTAATCATGTAACGATTGGCAGGTATATTAAATATCTGTGTAATGCGTTTGTATTTTATGATATTAAGCGCTATGACATTCGTGGGAAAAAATATCTTGAAAATTCTGAAAAATTTTATCTTTGTGACAGCGGTATCCGCTATGCGATTCTTGGAAGCAGAAATATGGATTATGGCAGAGTTTATGAAAATATCGTATGTATTGAGCTGCTTCGCCGTGGTTATGACGTCTATGTAGGAAAGCTGTATCAGAAAGAAATCGACTTTGTTGCACAGAGAGGCAGTGAGAAAATTTATATTCAGGTTAGCGATAACATATCCGGACAGGAGACTTTTAACAGAGAAGTATCTCCACTTATTCAGATACGTGATGCTTACCCGAAATTGATTATTGCCAGAACGAAACATACAAAATATATTTATGATGGAATTGAGATTTATGATATAGCAGATTGGTTGTTGAAGGAAGAATAAGCAAATACATCAATTCTTCTGAATATGTCAGAAACATAGAACAATAATCGAATAATCCTGCATGTTTTTCCACATACTAACTCCAAAGCTGATATATAGAAGAAAATTGGAGGAAGATTATGAAAGCAACAGGAATTGTACGTCGTATAGATGACCTGGGAAGAATAGTCATACCTAAGGAGATCAGAAGAACCTTAAGGTTCCGGGAAGCTGACCCGGTTGAAATATTCACGGGAACAGACGGAGAGATTATTCTTAAGAAATATTCACCGGTGGGAGAGCTTGGAAGTTTTGCAAGACAGTACGCAGACGCGCTTGCGCAGACATCAGGACATATAGTATGTATAACTGACAGGGACAGAGTTATTGCAGTGTCGGGAGGTGACCGTAAGAATCTCCTTGGAAAAGAAGTGAGCAGAGGACTTCAGAATGTAATCGAAGACAGGATGAATCTCTGTGCACAGCGCTCCGACAGGGAATATGTGGACATAACGGCAGGGCAGACGGACAATCAGGAAGATTATGCATGGCAGGCAGTCAGCCCGATTCTTTGTGAGGGCGATGCCATAGGTGCAGTCATAATCACAAGCAGGGATGCAGGAAGCAGATGTACAGAGACAGAGAGCAAACTGGCACATTCCGCGGCGGCATTTCTTGGCAAACAGATGGAATCGTAGTACAATATAATAATACTACCGGAAATGAGGATAAGCTATGAATGAACAGTATATAAAAGAGCACTATGGCTTTGAAGATGTAAGAAATGTCGTAGCTAAGTTAAGGGACAGGGACGGCTGTCCGTGGGACCGCGAGCAGACACATGAGAGCATAACAGGATGCCTGCGTGATGAGAGTGAAGAAGTAATTGAAGCAATAGAGAACAGGGATTATCTTAATCTCCGGGAGGAACTTGGAGATCTCCTGCTTCAGGTGCTTCTGCATGCAAGAATAGCTGAAGAAAATGGTGAATTTACACTTGAAGATGTGATAGACGAGCTGGGACATAAGCTTGTCAGACGCCATCCGCATGTATTTGGCGATGAAGAGCAGCTTAACGATGCCAAAGCGGGACATGCAAGGTGGAATGATGTTAAGAAGCAGGAGAAGCTTGACCGCATAAATGAGTATGAGCAGTGGATAGCTGAAGGGAAGCTTGAACCGCAGGTGCTTGACAGATACAAGAAGATGCTTGCGGACAAAGGCCTGTTATAAATTCTATACCGCCGGCACTTATATAATATGTCGGAAAAAGCGTAAAATGCGCGGTTAAGTATTGATAAAAATGTCAAATCTTCTTGACAAAAGGGGCTTAGATAGTATAATTAAGCTAGTTGGGCGTGTATCAACAAATAATAACTATAATCCGAATGAGGAGGAGTTCACTAAGATGAATAAGACAGAGTTAGTTGCAGCAATGTCAGAGAAGTCAGAATTGACAAAGAAGGACAGTGAGAAGGCATTAAAGGCATTCATGGATGTCGTTGCAGAAGAACTTAAGAAGGGCGAGAAGATCCAGCTTGTAGGCTTCGGTACATTCGAGGTTGCTCAGAGAGCAGCAAGAACAGGTAAGAACCCACAGACAGGTAAGGCTATTAAGATTCCTGCTACAAAGGCTCCTAAGTTCAAGGCTGGTAAGGCACTTAAGGATACTGTTAATAAGTAATTCATCAGAATTAGTTATAGTTTATGAAAGATGCGCCGGGACACCTGTTCCGGCGCCTTTTATGTTATTACAATTATCGAATGGACAGGAACGGAGTAAGTATGAGACTTGACAAATATTTAAAAGTATCACGGCTTATCAAACGCCGGACGGTTGCTAATGATGCATGTGATGCAGGACGTGTTATTGTCAATGACAAGGTCGTAAAAGCGTCGTATGATGTTAAAGAAGGCGATGTGATAGAGATTCAGTTTGGCAATAAGTCAGTAAAGGTTCGTGTTACGGATATAAGAGATACGACTAAAAAAGAAGAAGCCAAGGATATGTTTGAATATATCTGATAATTATTCATAATCCCGGAAGGACAGGTATATATTTATAGTAAGATGTCAGTCTGGAGGGATTATGATGGATGAGAAGCCAAAGCTTGCAAGAAAGCATTCGCTTGATATGGAGAACAGGGAGAAGGCAAGGATAACCGGCGTTAATGACGTTATTTCATTTGACCTTGAGAATGTTCTCCTTGAGACGGATTACGGCATGATGACAATACATGGTGATGATCTTCATGTAAGGCGTCTGTCGGTGGAAAAAGGCGAAGTGGATGTTGACGGGCGCATAGATGCAATTCAGTATTCGGATGTAAAAAGCTATGCCAAAAAGGGAAGCTCTGTGATGTCGAGGCTGTTCGGGTGAGTACGCTGATAACGTGGGAGTGGGGCTATCTGCTTACTTCCATGATGTGGGGGATGGTGCTTGCGGGATGCTATGACATTATAAGGGTGTTCAGAAGGGTTGTTGTCCACAGGGGCGTCCGGTGGATTTTTGCAGAAGATATGGTATACTGGATGTGCAGCGGATTCGTGATATTCCATGTCACATTTCTTATAAATGACGGAACTATAAGAAGTTTTTCGATAGCAGGATTTGCAATAGGAGCTGCGATATACAGGGTGGCAACACATAACTGGCTTGTTGACATGCTTGCAGCATGTATTAATTTTTTACTGATTCCATTGAAAATGTTAATAAGATATTTTAAAATGTTATTCAGTTGGATTTTTAAAGTGAAGGTGACATTGGATGAGAAAGTTCGAGACAAAACAGGGAAGACAGGCGAGACTGAAAAGACAGAGACGCTCTAACATACTGGCTATGGCAGCAGCAATCGTGGTCGTGCTGGTGCTGAGTATTGTTGTGTTTACAGGCAAGAGATCGCTTGATGCCAAAGGAAGAGAGTATGATTCGCGGCGTGAAGAACTGTCACAGCAGATTGTCGAAGAGGAATCCAGAAGCCAGTCACTTGAGGAATACAAAAAATATGTCAAAACCAAGAAGTTTGTTGAAGAGATTGCCAAGAATAAGTTTGGACTGTTATATCCTGATGAGATAATCTTCAGGTCTGAAGGTTCGGGCAGATAATTGAAGCGCATTACAGGACGCAGCCGCATGGCTGCGTTTTTTGTCGACCAAATGTAAAGGCAGCATAAGTCATTTTGACAAAACATGCAGTCGCTTAACTGTATAATGTCATGAAGAAAACGGCGGAATACATACGCCGGTAAGACTATAAGCGACTATAAGCAGACTGGAGTTTGACAGATGGAGACATATGACATTAAGATTGCATACTCAAAGGGAAAGCTGGAAGAATCAGCAAGAACATTCAGAAGGTTAAGTGAATCATGTGCCGATTGCGAGATAGCCAATGAACTTTCGGTGATGGCGGAAGTGATTGAACACTGCCTCGATGCCGGAGAAGAGCTTAAGGAGCCGGCTCCGCAGGTAAGGGGGAGCATAGAAAAAAGGCTTGCAAGAAGAGGAATCCGTGTGAAGAATATGTGTGTTCTGGCAACCAATGACAGGCCGATAGAGATGATAATGCAGGCAAGAACCGCAAGAAAAGGCAATATAAGTGCTAAAGAGATATGCAAATGTCTGGAGAATATTCTTGGAATTGATTTTGAACCTTCAGAGGTCAACAGACGGCTTGTCAATGAGACATATCATGATTATATATTTGTACAGAGTCCGAGGTATCAGACGATAGTCGGCAAATGTTTTGTTACTTCTGATATTGATGGCGTATCAGGGGATAACTATTCGGTTGAATATCTTAGCAGTGGAAAACTTGCGGTTACGATTGCGGACGGAATGGGCAGCGGAGCAAGGGCAAGGAGTGAAAGCGGCGTTGTTATAGAACTGCTTGAGCAGAGCCTTGATGCGGGCTTTGATGCAAGGGCTGCAATAGAACTTATAAATGCTGCAATATCGGCAGGGAGGCGCGAATGCCATCCGGTGACTGTTGATAACTGTCTTATAGACAGATATTCGGGAATCGCGGAGTTTATAAAGCTTGGTGCAGCATCAACATTTATAAGAAGAGACGGATGGGTTGAGATAATCCGTTCCACAACATTGCCTATCGGAGTGCTTGAAAGGATGGACTATGACGGAACGTCCAAAAAACTGTATGACGGAGACTATATAATAATGGTGAGTGACGGGGTAATAGAGGCACTTGACGGAGATGACAAGGAAGAACAGATGGTAAGGATTATACAGAATATAGACGTGCGCGTGCCGGATGTGATTGCAAGTGACATAATAGAGGCGGCAACACAGGGAAAGACCGGGATAACGGATGATATGAGTGTGATAGTCACAGGGATATTTGACACACAAATTAATCTGTAATAATATGTTGCAGTAATATGTTTCAGTAAGTGTTAAGATGCAGCAATTAGGCACAGCAGAATGGGGATTGACGTGGATTTTACGGATAAAGTTTGCAGATACATAAAAGATAATAAGATGATTGGCGCAGGAGATTGTGTGGTCGTGGGACTGTCAGGCGGGGCTGATTCGGTGAGCCTGCTTATGGTGCTTGACAGCCTAAAGGAGCGGATGGCGTTTGAACTTAGGGCACTTCATGTTAATCATGGCATACGCGGTGAAGAGGCAATGCATGATGAGCTTTTTACGAAGGAACTCTGTGACAGGCTGGGAATCAGGCTTAAGACGGTTCACATAGATGTCCCGGCGCTTGTAAAAGAGACACATATGTCATCTGAGGAAGCGGGAAGGCATGCGCGTCAGGACGAATTTGCAAGGCTGTGTACCGAGATTGAAAAAGAGCAGACAGCAGGACAGCCGGTAGGACGGACAGGCAGACGTGTGGTAGTTGCGCTTGCACACCACATGGATGACCAGGCAGAGACGGTGCTTCATAATCTTGTGCGCGGAAGTGCGCTTAAGGGCCTTGCGGGAATGTCACCTGTGAATATTATGTATGGCAGCTGTGATGGCGTAAGAACAGGTTATACAATAATAAGACCGCTGCTTTGTGTGAGGCGTGCGGCAATAGAAGAGTGGCTTCACGAACATAATCAGGAATATTGCACGGACAGTACCAATCTTGGCAATGATTATACCAGAAACCGCCTGCGCAATACGATTATTCCAATGCTTAATGATATGGTGAACGCCAATGCGGTCAGCAATATAGCGTCTGCGGCTGCATTTGCGAAAGAAGCACAGGATTATATAAACAGGCAGGCAGAAGCGGCGTTTGCCCTCTGCGCAGATGTGCGCGAGCGTGAGACTGTAATAGATGCAGTCAGGCTTTCACAATATGACAGGATTATAAGAAAATATGTAGTGCATATGGCTATAGCCGCAACAGCCAAGGCAGCCAAGGATATATGCGCGGTTCATGTCGAAAGTGTTGAAGCACTTATTGAGGCCGGAACCGGAAGCAGTGTGGATATTCCGTATGGACTTAAGGCAAGGCGCAGGTATTCCGAAATAGTCATTCAAAAAGCTGATATGAAGTGCAATAGGCAAAGCGGCGATGCGGATGAACATGATGGATGCTGGTACTCAAAAAGCGGATGGTATACGGCTGACCATATTAATTTGCAAAAAAATGCACATTCATTCCAACAAAATGACTATACGAAATTAATTGATTATGATAAAATTAAATTTAATCTGCAATTAAGAACAAGACAGGAAGATGACTTTATCTGCGTGTATAGTGATGGACGGAGCAAGAAGCTCGGCAGGTTCATGATTGAGCAGAAGATACCTGCCGAATACAGAGACAGGGTCCTTGTTGTTGCAGATGGCAATGAGATCGTATGGATAGTCGGATTCAGAATGAGTGAGCGGTATAAGGCTCTGGATACGACAGTAAATACAGCAACGATAAGTGTTGAGAATGGATCAGGAGGAGACAATGGAGAAGATATCAGAATTAATCAGCCAGAAGGCAGTGGAGACAAGAATAGCAGAGATAGCAGAGCAGATTAATAAGGAATACGAAGGCCGTGACGTACACCTTATCTGTATACTTAAAGGCAGCCTTTTCTTCACATGTGAGCTTGCCAAGAGACTTACGGTTCCGGTAACTATAGATTTTATTCAGGTCTCAAGCTATGGCTCAGGTACTGTATCAAGCGGCAATATTAAGATTAAAAAAGAGCTTGATGAGAGCATTGAAGGAAGAGATGTAATAGTAATTGAGGATATAATTGATTCGGGTAATACACTGTCTAAGCTCGTACCTTATCTTCAGGCAATGAAGCCGGCATCACTTAAGATCTGTACACTGCTTGATAAGCCGGACAGACGTGAGGCAGATGTAAAGGTTGATTATAACGGATTTGAGATACCTGATAAGTTCGTAATAGGATATGGTCTTGACTATGACCAGAGATATAGAAATCTTCCATATATAGGCGTAATAGAGTTCGTTGATTAAGATATGCCGTATATAGGAATGTCAGATAGAGGAGAATCAGATGAACAATAACAGATTTAATGGCATGTGGCTGTATCTTGTGATACTGCTTATAGCAGCATGCGCGGTATTCTCATTACACGGGACAAGGTCGGATGAGCGTACACAGTATTCATATCAGCAGCTGACGGAGGATATTGCGGATAATAATATCAGCAATATAGTTATTCAGCAGAATGAGCAGGTCCCTACGGGAAAGCTTACGGTAACCCTTAAGTCATCATCAGACGGTGCTGACAGGGTTATGTATGTGTCAGATGTCAACGCAATACAGGAGTTACTTAATTCTAATGATATTAATTATCAGATGAGGGACGTTAAGGTTGAGAACTCATGGCTTTCAATTCTTCTTCCATGTGCAATGTCACTGATTGTAGTGATATTCCTGTTCTTTATGATGACAAGACAGGCATCCGGCGGAAGTAATGCCAAGATGATGAATTTTGGAAAAAGCCGTGCCAAGATGATTATTAATCCGGATAAGCTTGTTAAGTTCAGTGATGTTGCGGGACTTGATGAGGAGAAGGAAGAACTGGAAGAGATAGTAGATTTCCTTAAGGATCCGCAGAAGTATACTAATCTTGGAGCAAGAATACCTAAGGGCGTAATACTTACGGGTGCTCCCGGTACAGGTAAGACAATGCTTGCCAAGGCAGTAGCGGGAGAGGCGGGAGTTCCGTTCTTCAGTATATCCGGTTCTGATTTTGTTGAGATGTTTGTCGGTGTAGGCGCATCAAGAGTCAGGGATCTCTTTGAAGATGCCAAGCATAACGCTCCGTGTATAGTATTTATCGATGAGATAGATGCAGTCGCAAGAAGGCGTGGAACCGGAATGGGCGGCGGACACGATGAGAGAGAGCAGACACTCAACCAGATGCTTGTTGAGATGGACGGATTCGGTGTTAATGAAGGCATTATCGTAATGGCAGCAACTAACCGTGTTGATATCCTTGATCCCGCAATCCTGCGTCCGGGACGCTTTGACCGTAAGATTGTTGTGGGAAGACCTGATGTTAAGGGCAGACTTGAGATACTTAAGGTTCATGCACGTAAGAAGCCGCTGGGAGATGATGTTGATCTTGACAGCCTTTCGAGAACAACAGCAGGCTTTACCGGAGCAGATCTGGAGAATCTTCTTAACGAGGCTGCAATATATGCGGCTAAGAACGGCCGCAGATATATAAGCAATTCGGATGTTAATTATGCATTTGTCAAGGTTGGTATCGGCGTTGAGAAGAAGAGTAGAATAATATCGGAAAAAGAGAAGAAGATTACGGCTTACCATGAGGCCGGTCATGCAATCCTGTTCCATGTTCTGCCGGATGTCGGCCCGGTTCATACAATATCAATCATTCCTACGGGGCTTGGGGCAGCAGGATACACAATGCCGCTTCCTGAAAAAGATGAGATGTTCAATACTAAGGGCAAGATGATTCAGAATATAATCGTAAGCCTTGGCGGACGTGTAGCTGAGGAGCTTGTGTTTGATGACATCACAACCGGCGCTTCACAGGATATTAAGCAGGCAACACAGACCGCACGTTCAATGGTAACCAAGTATGGATTCTCCAAGGAGCTTGGACTTATCAATTATGATGATGACAGTGATGAGGTATTCATCGGAAGAGACCTTGCACATGCAAGACCTTACAGTGAGGCGGTAGCAGGCAAGATTGATGATGAGATCAAGGAGATAATAGACGACTGCTATAAGCAGGCATCGGATATAATTGCAAAGCACCGCGATGTTCTTGACAGATGTGCGGAGCTTCTGATAGAAAAAGAAAAAGTTACAAGAGAAGAATTTGAGGCGCTGTTTTAATATAAAAATGTATTGGCAGGCATTGTAACAGGTCATATGTATTTGAGTGTATACAACAAATTCGACATTTTGCACAAAAAAATATGTCAAATTTTGTTACATTTGTGACCACTTACAGTAGACGCGATGCTATAATAAATATTGTAAAAACCCCCCAATACATTATTTATATATTACACCCCATAATAAGTGAAATACCTTCTCCAAAAAGGACAGCCTGCAACGCTGTCCTTTTTGCATGTCTTTTTTTACAAGTTACTTTTTCCTTGAATTATCCCCCGTTTCGTTATAAAATTAATCTGTATATGTTGTAGTTTTGGAAGGAGAGCGGTCCCGATCTATGCGAATTACTAAGAATTTTGATGGCATGACGGTTTGTGAGAAGAGGCTTAATTATCTCATGAATGTTAAGCCTGTACTTAATATACATGCCATATTCAGTGATGCAGGTCCGGAATACAGAATTCCACCAGAGCCTGATAAGGATGAGAATGTGAAGCTTAGGCTTA
Organism: uncultured Bacteroides sp.; assembly: GCA_945865495.1. Lineage (GTDB taxonomy): Bacteria > Bacillota > Clostridia > Lachnospirales > Lachnospiraceae > Bacteroides_F. The sequence goes on from CAMBEF010000004.1 coordinate 28,358, forward strand.
GAACAGCAAGATACAACATCGACGAAGCCTGCGTTGTGGTTAACAATAACAGAATTGCCATGCACAGGGCATTTTCTAATGAGCTGTTTGACTTCTATGAGGCAGAGATTAATGTCGGAAGTGAGAAGCTTTATTATTACTATGAAGTACGCGTTGGAAAGGTTGTATGTTATTATAACCAGATTGGCGTTATGAGAGATCTTAACCCATTCTACAATTTTCAGATAATGCCGGGCTTTAAGACCCCACAGTGGGCCAAGGGAGCTGTCATGTATCAGATTTTTGTTGATCGTTTTTGTAATGGGGATAAGACCAATGATGTGCTTACTAATGAATATGCATATATCGGTCAGCATGTTGAACGTGTAGAGGAATGGGATTCAAGACCTAATGAGATGGATGTGCGCCGCTTCTATGGCGGTGATCTTCAGGGTGTTATGGATAAGCTTGATTATCTTCAGAATCTCGGTGTTGACGTAATATATTTTAATCCATTATTTGTATCACCGTCTAATCACAAGTATGATATTCAGGACTATGATTATATAGACCCACATATCGGTAAGATTACAGATGATGGCGGAAGTCTGCTTGGCGAGGGGGATAATGACAATACAAAGGCTTCAAGATATATAAAGAGAGTTACGGGAAAGAACAATCTCGAAGCAAGCAATGAGTTCTTTGCGCAGCTTGTGAGTGAAGCGCACAGAAGGAACATGAAGGTCATTATTGACGGAGTTTTCAATCATTGCGGTTCGTTCAACAAATGGCTTGACAGAGAACATATATATTATGCATCAGATGAGAATTATGAGAAGGGGGCATATGTAGACCACAACAGCCCTTACCATGATTTCTTCAAATTCTACGGAGATACATGGCCTGATAATAATTCATATGACAGCTGGTGGGGCAATGATACGCTTCCGAAGCTTAATTATCAGGGTTCACCAAAACTTGAAGAATATATACTGAGAATAGCAGCTAAGTGGGTATCGGCACCGTATAATGTCGACGGCTGGAGACTTGATGTGGCGGCAGACCTTGGATATGGTACGGAGTATAACCATGAGTTCTGGCGCAAGTTCCGTAATGTCGTGAAGAAAGCTAACCCGGATGCGCTTATTCTTGCTGAGAATTATGGAGATTCGTATGACTGGCTGCAGGGTGACCAGTGGGATACCATAATGAATTACGATGCATTTATGGAACCTGTTACATGGTTCCTTACAGGAATGCAGAAGCACAGCGATGAATTCAGGCAGGATATGCTTGGTAATGTAGATAATTTCTTTGGTGTAATGAATCACAATATGGCAAGAATGGGAGGACAGGCAGTTGGCATTGCCATGAATGAACTGTCTAACCACGACCATTCAAGATTTCTTACAAGAACAAACAGGACTGTCGGAAGGCTTGCATCAAAAGGTTCAGATGCTGCATCCCAGGGCATCAATAAAGCCGTATTTATGGAGGGAGTAGTTATCCAGATGACATGGCCGGGCGCGCCGACGATATATTATGGTGACGAAGCCGGTGTGTGTGGATGGACTGATCCTGATAACAGAAGGACATATCCGTGGGGACATGAAGATAAGGAACTTATAGCATTTCACAAGGATATAATAGCTGTACACAAATCAAGTCCTGCGCTTATGCACGGGTCATATAAGATGCTTGTGGCAGAACATAATCTTATATGCTACGGAAGATTCTGTGGAGATGATGCGGTTATCGTTGTCATTAACAACAGTGATGATGAGAGACGCGTGAATATACCGGCATGGCAGACTGGACTTACTTCACAGGATGATGTGGAGCAGGTGCTTGTGACGTACGATGGCGGATATAGCACGGAACGTCTTGGATACAGTGTACCGGGGGGATATCTGGATCTGGGATTAAGAAGAAAATCTGCGGTAATACTAAGAAAGATACATTATTAGATTGGAGAATATATGGATAAGAGAGATAACGAATTAAATAATATACAGAATTCACAGGAAGGTCAGGAGAGCAGGCCTAAGGCTGATGGAATGAGTGAGCCGAGAAGACTTGCTAAGTCAGTTCCACCTTCATCGGGTACACCGAGACGTCCGCGCCAGCAGGGACAGCAGGCAAAGCAGGGAACAGGAAGTACATCTTCAGGTGCAGCGAGACGTCCACGCCCACAGGGACAGCAGAGTGGAGAGAGAAGTACTGCCGGACAGGGAAGAAGCCCGCAGAGGCAGTCAAGACCGGGCCAGAGCAGGCCGGACGTAAGACAGGAACAGAACAGACCGAGAAGAATGCCTAATCCTGATGCACAGGCAAAGAAAGCCGAAGGACGCAGATATATACCTCTTGATGAGGCGGATGACAGCCGTTTTACCGACATTAAGCTGAATAAGAAGATGCGTACATGGAACAAATATAAGAACTATATATTCGGCGGTATTGCGATTATAGTTCTTGTGGTAATAGTGGCATTCAGTGTCCGTTCATGTGCCAATGATAAGAAGCAGGAGGAAGAGTCACTCTATTCAAAGCCTTCAATGGGACCGCTTCAGGTAACGCAGGGGGCTGATACCCAGACCCAGACACAGGCATCAACAGAAGTGCAGACAACAACACAGGCAGCTACACAGGCAGCGGGAGGAGTTGTATCCACTACTAAGACAGCTGCGGCTGAGGACTTTACAAGTGAAGCATCTTACAGCAAGAGTGTATTTATCGGTGATACGATTGTATCGGGAATGGAATACTATAAGTATCTGGGCTCAGATAAGATAATAGCTGATACTAACCTTACTGCATCAAAAGCAGCGGATAAGGTGAGCCAGCTTGCATCATCTAATCCTGAGAAGGTATATATCATGCTTGGACTTAATGACCTTAACTACAACTCCAAGACGGTAGATTCGATTGCACAGGATTTTGCAAGCCTTATTACACAGATTAAGCAGACTGTTCCGGCAGCAAAGATATATCTTGTTTCTGTAACGCCTATAACAAAGGCATGTGAGAGCAAAAGCAACATCTACATTACAATGAGTAATGTAGAGGCACTTAATACAAAGTTAAAAGAGATTGCAGCAACATCAGGGGCAACATTTACAGATATTAATTCTGCATTCCAGGATTCTTCAGGATATCTTAATTCAGCAGTTACAGGCAATGGATATAACCTTAAGAATGAGTATTACGGATTCCTTCTGAATACGCTTGCAGAGATGACTAAGTAAGAGCGGAGCGCAAAGGATGAATTTTCATGTATTAACATTGTTTCCACAGATGATACTTGACGGGATGAATACAAGTATTATGGGAAGGGCAATCAGCAAAGGAAAGCTTTCAGTTGATGCTGTGAATATCAGGGATTTTTCAACTAATAAGCATATGAAGGTTGATGACTACACATATGGAGGCGGGGCAGGAATGCTTATGCAGGCTGCTCCGGTATGTGCGGCATATCGTTCAGTTGAAGAACGCATAGGAAGTAAGCCGAGGGTTGTGTATCTTACACCGCAGGGCCGGGTGTTTAACCAGCAGATGGCATGGGAACTTGCCCAGGAGGACGAACTTGTATTTCTGTGCGGACATTATGAAGGTATTGACGAGAGAGCACTTGAGATGATAGTTACGGATTATGTATCTATAGGTGACTATGTTCTCACAGGCGGTGAGCTTCCGGCGATGGTTGTTATGGATGCCGTGGCGAGACTTGTGCCGGGCGTGCTTAATAACGATGAGTCAGCTCAGTTTGAAAGCTTCCACGACAATCTGCTTGAGTATCCGCAATATACACGACCTGAGGAATTCGAGGGCAGGAAAGTTCCGCCGGTTCTTCTGTGCGGTGACCATGCTAAGGTTGAAGCATGGAGACTTGAACAGTCAATTGAGAGAACTAAAAAGTTCAGACCGGATCTGTACGAAAAGTACAGGCAGGAGCATCCGGAAGACACAGGAGTTAAGAAAAAGAGACGTAAAAACAGCCAGTCATAAGCTGATGCACAGGAATGGAGAATGGTATGATTATATCAGGGGATTACATGACCGGTAAGGTCACTATTGATAAAGATTTTGTGATACGTCAGGGCGAAGGAGAATATTACAGAATATTTGTAGATGAGAATATCACCAGCCTCAGGCAGAAGATGCACGCTGATGATATTGCCCGTTTGGAAGCTGCAATGGCACAGATGGGAAAGCTTGATGTTAATGCAATTGCTGTAAGGATGACAATGCGGGGAGAGGAGTACCACTGGATACTTATGATACTCTCATATTCCGTGCTTGAAGAGAAGGGCAGCAGGCTTATTGATGTATCGCTTCAGGATATAGTGCCGGTATGGTCTGACGGAGGCAAAGAAAAGACACATATATCTGCTGATGAAGATCCGGGAACAGGACTTCTCAATAAGCGCGCGGTTACTGAGTATGCAAAAGACCTTATTGACCTTGGAAGATCCGGATGTAATGTTACCATTGCCATAATTGATATAGATGATTTCAAGACAATTAATGATACATATGGACACAGCTTTGGGGACGAAGTGCTGATAAAAGTCGCAGAGATTATCCAGACTGCGATCGGAGATAAGGGCGTTGCCGGTAGAATCGGTGGTGACGAGATGTTTATAGTCCTCAAGGACATGAAGTCGCGTGATGAGATACGCCTGATTCTCAAAGAGATAAGAACTAATATAGAATGGGCGTACAAGAACGGAGAATATTCTGACCTTGTAACAACATGCTCGATAGGCTGTGCAACATATCCTGCGGATGCGGATAACTTTGCGGATCTGTTCAATGTTGCGGATAAGCTCCTGTACCTTGCAAAAGAGAAAGGCAAGAACAGATATATAATTTATGAGGAAGAAGTCCACGGACAGTATGTAAGAGGCACGGGAGAAGCGCAGGAGCGCGTAAAAGACGTCCTCAAGTATAATAAGCTTGGAATGGTACTTGAGATAATGGATGGCTTTGCGTTCGGTGACCAATTCACATTAAAGGATATATGTGAGAAGATTGGGCCGTGCTTTGAACTTGAGAACATAAGCGTATATACGGGACCTGACTGGAAACGTCAGGCTATGTGGGGAATATTCAAGGACGAAGAGCTTCAGATACCTTATATAGATAATCCTGAATATCTTGAATGTTTTGACAGGTATAATATATTTGCAATAAACAGTCTGCAGAGCATTAAGCCAAGATGCAGGCAACTGTATGATACGCTTGCATCACAGAAGATAAGTGCTTCCGTGCATTATCTTATAGGCACGGCTGACAAGCCTGTGGGCCTTATAACATTTAATAAGAGCAAGCTGGCTAAAAAATGGGCTAACTGGGATATAGACTGGTTGTGTATATTAGCCCATATGATTAAAAGGAGAATATTCGGTAAGGAATATTAGACAGGAAATACAAAGGTATGATAGATACATATGTTGCCATAGACCTGGAGACAACCGGAACCAATCCGGCTGAGGACAGGATAATTGAGGTAGGAGCGGCAAGAGTAGAGTGCGGTCGGGTTGTAAGTACATTTTCAACATTTGTTAATCCGCAGATATCAATAAGTCCGAGAATAACAGCGCTTACGGGGATTACGGATGAAGATGTTGCAGATGCACCGGTAATTACCGACATAATAGCTGATATAATTGCATATACAAGTGATGTTCCGATTCTTGGACATAATGTGATATTTGATTACAGCTTCATTAAAAAAGCAGCAGTTAACAGCAGGCTTGAATAGCAAAAGAGGGAATTGACACACTTAAGATTGCACGAAGGATTCTTCCGGATGTTCCGCATAAGAATCTTCCGGCACTGTGTGAGCATTTTAAGATAGACCCGGGCAAGAGCCACAGGGCGCTTGATGACGCGATAAGTGCGTCGAAACTGTATTATGCACTGTATGCTGTTAATCCGGAAGATGAGATGTTCAATAAGGCGATGATCCTTAACTATAGCGTTAAGAAGGATTCTCCCATAACGCCGGCACAGAAAAAATACCTTATGGCACTTGCGCAATACCATAACGTGGCGGTAACGGTTCCAATAGATGGTATGACGAAGAGTCAGGCTTCACGCATGATTGACGGTATTATCGGACAGTATGGCAAGATTCCGGTACGCTAAGTACACGGTCATGCATTCAGCTCATCCATTTTTTTGAGAATATATTTTTTCATCGGGGTGTTCAGCATATGAACGCGGTTACGGAGATTGTTGAATTTGTCTGAATCTCCGTTTTTTATATAGCAGGATGCCAGCAGAATGTAGTTGCTGCTTGTGTCAGTACCGCATTCGATTCCGAATTCAAGGACACGGACTGCTTCGTCAATATGGTCTTCGTTAATGAGCTGCTCACCCCACTTTACTATGGTGGCGGTAAGTGACGCATAATTATTATCATACTCAGAGAGAGCGGGCAGATTGGCAGCACCGTAAGCAAGCTTAAGGTCTGTGTTGGTTATCCCCTGAAGATTTACTATCCTGCATGATGCGAGATGTCTGATTGTTTCCTGGCAGGAAGCAATTTCTTTTGAAGGATTTGTAAAAAAAGGTAGGGAATCAAGCGGGATTGTGATATAATCAAGAGAATCAAGGCTCTGCCGTCTTGTGGAGTTGGCTTTGGATTCACGCTCAAGATAAGCTGATTCGGATAATCTGTCACGGCGGTAAGTGTATTTTGCAAAAGCCGTGAATGCAAGTGAAAGAATCAGAACAATAATAAATATCATCGAAAACCTCCCGAAAGGAATAATTATGATTAATTTTACAAGCAAAAAGAATAAAAAAATCCTTGTTGTAGTAATATCTATAATGATAATAGCGATGGTAGCACCGCTTGTGTTAAGTTCGGTACTTGGAATATTGTAATACCTGCACTGTGTGGCTGTCAATTACAATGCTTATGCACAAACTTGAGATGCGCATAAAGTAGCGCAGGAATGGAGATTATTATGCTCTCGGATACAGTTTTCAGAAGAAGCGTTCTTAAAAATATAACTGAATACAGATCAGGCAGTCAGGGCATATTATCGGCAGTCAGCAATGGAAGATATGCAGTTATTGATGCATGTAATGCTCTTGCGTGCTGCAAAGGGGTGGCGGAAGGCATTAATGCGGCGGTTACAATCCCTGACAGCTATGATGAGAAGTTACTCAAAAAGCTCATTGCGGATATAGATGCGCAGTGCAGAATATGCGGG